>JAGQHH010000330.1 GCA_020431945.1 Cyanobacteria bacterium HKST-UBA02
TCGTCGATGAGATCCACCGCTTCAATAAAGCTCAGCAAGATGCGTTTCTCCCGTATGTAGAAGATGGCACCATCGTCCTGGTCGGTGCCACCACCGAGAACCCAAGCTTCGAGATCAATGGAGCCTTGCTTTCCAGGCTGAAAGTCTTCGTGCTCGAAGAGCTCGGTCTCGAGGCTCTGCTCATGCTCCTTCGCCGGGCGCTCAGCGACAGCGAGCGGGGTCTGGGCGAGGCCGGAGTAGAAGCGCCGGACAAGCTACTCGAGACGCTCTGTGTCTACGCTTCAGGCGATGCACGAACGGCTCTCAACAGTCTGGAGCTGGCCGTGATGCTGGCCGCCAAGCGAGGCAGCAAGGAGATTTCCGAAAAGGACGTGCGCCAGGCCGTTCAGCAAGCGGTGCTCAAATATGACAAGGGCGGCGAGCACCATTTCAACATCATCTCGGCTCTGCACAAATCAATTCGCAATTCCGATGTCGACGCCGGTCTCTACTGGCTGGCGCGCATGCTCGAAGCCGGCGAGGACCCCATGTATATAGCCCGGCGTCTGGTCCGGTTCGCATCGGAAGATGTCGGTCTGGCTGCTCCGACGGCACTCAATCAGGCGGTGGCGGCCATGCAGGCGGTGCAGCTCATAGGCATGCCCGAAGGCAAGATCGCCCTCGCGCAGGCTGTCGTATTCCTGGCATCGGCGCCCAAATCAAACGCAGTCTATATGGCATACAACGAGGCTGCCGGAGAAGCCCGCAACACCAGCCAGCATCCTGTGCCCATGCATCTTCGTAATGCGCCTACGAGGTTGATGAAAGATCTTGGCTACTCTCAGGGCTATAAGTATGCGCACAACTACGAAGAAGGTGTCGCGGATATGCAATGCCTGCCGGAAGAGTTGAAGAACCGCAAGTACTACAAGCCGACTGCCAGAGGATTCGAGGGCAAGCTGGGTAAGGCCGGTTCTTGATCTGCGATTGATCGGAAGCCGCACCGGCGGTGGTGCTTATTTGAGATCCGGCTCTTACGAGCCTGGATCTAAAGTAAACATTCGGCTCTAACGAGCCGAATTTAAAGTAAACATTCGGCTCTTACGAGCCGAATTTAAAGTAAACGACCGGCTCTTACGAGCCGGTCGTTCCGACCGCCTGTGCTGCTGGAGGAAATCTTCAGGCCCCGGTCGAGGGCTTAAGCGATTGCTTGAACCAGTTGAGAGGACCATGCCACCATTTGCGGGCTTTGATCTCGCTCAGCTCGGCTCGAGTGTCGCTCAACATATCTGTCAATCTGTCGTTCTCTTTTTCGGCGACAGTGAGGGTGTCTTCGAGAAAATCACGTTCTACTTTGAGGCGGGCCAGGGCATCCATGAGAGTGCGTCTCTCCTGGACGGCGGCTTCCCGCTCGAAATCGACCCGGCGCAGCTTGCGAAGCTCGGACTCGAGCTCGGGGATGCGCTGGAGGGCGAAATACTGGCTTACCATTATCTGCTTGACGGCAGCATTCTCTTCGGTAAGCTCCTGGAGCTTCTGGAGCAGAGCGATGACACGACGTTGCAGATAAGCGACTTCGTCCTGGCTCTTGGCAGCGGCGCGTTGCTGCTGATATTTTTGCACCACTTCGAGAACATGCCGCCGGACTTTTCTCTCTCTGGCGAGCTTGACTCGGCTGTCTTCCCCTGTTGATACCACCTCTGATGCCCAGTGGAAGATGTGCTCGAGGCCGGTCAGTGATACGGCTTCATCGTGGTCGTTGGTAGTAAAGAAGAAGTTGCTGCCTTCTGATTCGGTAATGGAATTCGTGCTCACTTAGGCCCCCTTTCTTGGTCCATATAATAAACACAAATTTCAACTTTGTAAAAATCCAGTTGGCACCATCAGGGGTATCAGGATCAGATCCGTGGCCGGAGTTGCCGGTGGTATCAGGCATAGCGGCCTTTATTATAAATTTGCCACCTTTGGTGGTGCAGATCTTTACTAGCCTCCTCCGGTGGTATCAGATCGATCTCGATCGATCGCACCCCTGGCAGTACCGATAGTGGTGATTCGATCTTGATATGCGTTGAGGAGATCCGATGGAGATCCACTGTGTTGCCATCCATATGTACGGGTGGCGAAAATGGTAATCTTTCAGATCCTCGAAGACCGATCCTATTGGAGGTTCTGACCAGACCATGGACGAGTGTTGCAACAAGAGCGGTGCGGTATCAGAGACCTCCGACATCGAAAAGCTCGAGCAAGAGATCAAAGAGCTGAAGTTGAAACTTGCTTTCCTGCGAGCCAGCTCCGCCAGGCAGAAAGTCGAGGATTATCGATTCGACGGTCTCGATGGTTCGAAAGTATCTCTCAGTGATCTATTCGGGCTTAAAAAGGATCTGATCGTCATCCACAACATGGGTACCGGCTGTGTGAACTGCACCATGTGGGCCGACGGCTTCAACGGTCTGGTCGATCATATTAGCGATCGGACCGCCTTCGTTCTCATCTCCAACGACGAGCCTGCGGTTCAGAAGAAATTCCGAGAGAAAAGAGGCTGGCGTTTTCCCATGGTGTCCTGTCGGGGAACCAGCTTTTTCGCCGATATGGGCTTCGCCATGCCGGCGGACAGCCCCTGGGGCAGATTCGCTCCGGGAGTGAGCTCGTTCAAGCGGGACGATTCCGGTTCTATATATAAGGTAGCGTCTTCGCGATTCGGTCCCGGGGACAATTATTGTGTGACCTGGGATCTTTTCGATCTTCTGGAAGATGGAGCCGATGGCTGGGAAGCCAGGTTCGACTACGAGCCAGTAACGAATCGGTAACGGTTGTTTCCTATAATTTTTCTCCAGGGGTGGGCTCCGTTATCGAGCTTCGGAGAAGAATTTACTATGCTTGCAAACAACCAGTGCCGGGTGCCCGACCAGGGGTCCCTTCTGCTCGCCCGTTTCGAGGAGATCGGTCGTTCTTTCACTGACAATATAGAGGTATTGCTCGAGGCCTCCGGCACGAGCCGGGAGCCGGTCCCGGATCTGAGACTGGGCAAATTGCTCGTGGAATTCGGTTTTGTGACGGCTGAAGCCGTGGAGTTCGGGATCGAAACAGCCAGGCGCCTGGGCATTCCCCTGGGCAAAGCCCTTCTTTCCTCCGGCTGGCTTACCGCCAGACACCTGCAGATGGGAGTCCAGCTCCAGGCTCTTTTGAGAGATGGGTTATTGAGTCTGCCGGCGGCGGTGAGAGTGGCGGAGATTCTTCTATCGACTAATTTCACCCTGGAGGAAGCCCTGACCACCGCCGGTTGTGCCGGAGCGTATGAGGCTCTGCAATCGAAAGGAACGAGAATCGGCGATCTGCTCACCGAATCAGGCCTCGTCAATCCGGAGGATATGGCGGAGACTTTGAGGAAGAGCCAGCTTCTCAATTTGCCTCTGGGCCGGTGTCTTCTTCTGTCGGGTCTGGTGGGTAGCGCCCTTCTGGAGACCGCCGTCAATGCCCAGCGCTTTCTCAGGGCTGGAAAGCTGAGCCGAGAGGACGCCATCCTGGCTGTCACCAGAGCCTGGGAGAGAGAGCAGAAACGATCTAGAGAAGAGTCTAAAGTTTATCCTTCGGTGTCTTCCATCAAGCTCGGGGAGTTGGTCACCGCTTCGCACATAATCAGCGAGCCTCAACTGGAATATGCAATCGAGGTCGGTTTGCGATCCGGTCTGCCGATCGGACAGTCTCTTACCGAGCTGGGTCTGATTAGCGAAGAGACTCTGGCTGCGGCGCTTGCTGTCCAGTCAATGGTTCTCGAAGGCGAGCTCGATCCCCTGGGGGCTGCTTATGCTCTCATCGATCTTCATTTCCACGGCAAAGATTTGCTCGAGGTGATTTCGACTTCTTATGAGAATCGAAGCCGGAAGATCGAGATAGATTTCCGTGAGTTCGCTGCTGTAGCAGGCTCGGCAAGCCAGACCGAAATCGATGCCGGACTGGAGGCGGCCTCGAAGAGCCCTTATTTTCTCGGCAAAGCCATGGTCTTCGCCGGTTTGATAGATGAGACCGAGGCTCAATCGATGATCTGTTGCTATTTCTATTTCAGCGAAGGCATGCTCAGCCTGGAAGAATCCCTGGCCGTTTTGAAAAATGCGAGGTCCGGAGGGCTCTCGGTGGACGAGAGCATGAAAAGCCTGGGGATCGCACTTTCGATAAAAGACCCGGTTTGAGTGGGAAAAACCGCAGAGTTGTACGTAAAACCACCTTAGACACTATCTGTCCCAGCCGCTAAATTGTTCTCACGCCCGGATTATGCGAATAAATCCGTGTACAAGCCGGGCAAGGAGGACAGAAAGTGCTCAAGCAATTCGAATCCGAAAGACAGGCAGTACGGCTCATGGCCGTATCGGCTCTTGTCCTCGGACTGCAAATTGCTCTTGCCGGTGAAGCTTCCGCTCAATGGAACGCCGGCACCCAGAGCCTTCGCACTCCGCTTATCTCCGGCGCACCCGCGGCACCGGCTTATGTCTCTCCTCAGGAAGAACAGCCGCCGCCCGTCGGTGACGGCTATGCGCCTCCCGGGGTGACCCCGGGGATGATGGGCTGGGGACCGGATCTTCCGGCCAGCCAGGTGCCGAATATTCCCCAGGTGCCTGCCGGTGAAGCCGGCAAGGCCATGGTGAATTCTTATGTGGCACCATACCTGACGCCACCTCCCGAGAATCCCGCTCCGGATCCCGGTATGGTCGACCCTCCTCCGGATTTCTATTCGCCTCCGGTCAGTGTCACCAATATCAATCCCGGCGGCGGTATCTCCGGTAGTGCTCCCACCGAGCGGTGGGGCGGTCAGACCACCCGCGACTACGGCAACGGAGGCCGCGGCGGTTCGACGATCAGAGATGGCGGCGAAAGGCTCATAGCCAAGCCTGTAAAAGTAATGCCTCAGTTCTCCCAGGACGGCCCCCGGGCCTCCGGTGGCGGCAGAGGCAGAGCGGCAAGCCTGCCCAACGCTCAAACCTCTCAAGATCTCAACGGTAACAGAACCCTTTATCGGGGACCTAATGCCCGAGCTCGACTCACATTCGCTCCCTATTAATAAGTAGTCTCGGCTTCAGGAGGCCAACAATGCTTAAGTCCAAGATACTATTCACGCTTCTAACAGCGGCTACCGCCGGAGCTCTGGGCGTACCTGCAGCCATGGCGCAGCCCTTCCCGGGCGATCCCGTGCAGCCGGGTCCGGCTCCCGGAGCCCCGGTAAGTACTCTGAGAACGCCGCTCATTTCCGGTCAGCCTTCATCGGCTCCCTTCGTGCCTCCGGCAGAAGGTCAGCCGCCGGCGATCGGCGACGGCTCCACTCCGGCTCCGGTGACCGGTGGTCACGCCGGCGCTCCGGTGACCCTGCTTCCCTGGGTACCGGTGATTCCCTCGAACCAGATCGACCAGGGCTCGTCGGGTATCCCGCTTCCTGTGGATCCGGCCATCACCTCGCCTCCCGGAGTTCTGGGACCGGCTCTCGCACCTGTAATCCCGGCGCCGCCGTCTACTCCCGGCGCTGACCCCGGATCCCTGACGGCGCCTACCGGCTCCTTCAATCCGGCTGACGAAACCAATGTCAACCCCGGCGGCGGTCTTCCCGGCACCGGCGGCTATTACACCAGTATCCCCACCATGCGTCGTGGCGGGCAGGAAACACACCAGTACGGCTACCGCGGACGCAACAGTATCCTCGGCGGCGGCGGCACTGACGGCTCTCAGGACAACGTCGAGAGACTGGGTCCCTGGGCTGGCTACGGTGCAGTGTTCGGTGTCCCCACCGGTGACGGCTGGAGAAACAGCTCCATCGACCTCGGCGGCGGTCAGAGATTCAAAACCGGCGGTAATGTGATCCCCACCGGATCCACCGTCCAGGACTATGGTCTCTCCTCCACCAGGACCAACGTAATCGGCGCTCTGCAATCGCAGCAGTCCACCGAGTTCGGTCAGGGTATGAGAAGGCTGCCTCTCTACTCGAGCAAGACCACAGACTTCGGATTCCCTTATACGCAATTCGATCCTGCCAACGTCAATGCTCAGAAACAGGACCAGTTGCTGAATCCGACAGCGATTCTCACGAACTTCTAAGTTAAAGGGCAAGGGGGGGGATTTTCCCATACCAAGGGGGAAATCCCCGATTCCCAATTCCCCCGGCATTTCTTACGATACTAATCACGGACGCAATCTCCGCAAGAACAAACCAGGAAAATGAAAAGCAACCTCACCAGCTCGAATAAAACAAGCCTGAAAACGGCAGTTGGCCTCGCGCTGGCTCTGGGGCTCGCAAGCTCTTCCTTTTATATGGAAGCGAGCGCCCAGGGACTGGATGCCAAAGCTGGACTTCTCGGCGAGACCGTCGGACTGAGCCCGGACCAGGACACGCTCCTGCCACCTGTAGTGGTGCCTTTCGATCACAACCAAGCCCGCAAGCTTTATGCTCCTGAGGCAAGCTCGAAAGTCATCAGCGCAGAAGTAGAAGATGATGTCGCCCCGGCGCTGGCTCCCAACCAGGAGCATATGAATATGAGCCCGGCAAGCGGAGTTCAATCCGCTCGCGATCTCCGTCAGAGCGCTATCAACTCGCTCATGACCGGAGGCAATCTCGCCTCGCTCAACCCTCAGGCTGGTGCCGACCCCGGTCAGATAGCCCAGAGCTTCAACCCCCTGGTCGATCCCAGTCAGACTGCCCAGCTCACCGGTCAACCGGACTGGCTGGCTCCTCAAGATGCAGGCGCTGCCATGCAGCATCCCGGCTATATCGGCAATGTCGGCCAGACTCAAACTCTCACCGCCGGCTCCAAAGTTCCGATAGTCAGACGGGATATCCGCAGAGGCGGTCTGGGTAATGCCATCGCCGGATTCACATCCCTGGGCGCCGGCATGCTCACCGGATCCAACCTTCGCAGGCCTAACAGCCTCATGGGTCTGGGCATCATGGGACTGACCTCTACCGGTTTCGGTGTTCGTAACGGATTTCATTTTTAGGACAAGAGCCATGAAAGCTAAGTTTTTCACCATCGCAATCATCTCGACCGCCGCGGCGGGCGCCACCTTGCTATCGACAGCGGACCCGGCCATGGCTCAGGGAGCTCGCTTCGCCTTCGAGCCTAACGTCTACGGCGCTGAGAAATTCAAAAAACGTCATGCTTATGTCGGACCGCAGCACGCTGTCTCCAGAGGCGCCGTGCCCAGCAATATGCTCGGTATCGATCCGACTTTCGTAGCCAAGGCTCCGCCTCCGGCTCCTGTACCGCAAGTCCGCCCGGTGATGACCGCAGCGACTCCGCGCATTCTGCCCAGTCAGCTTCCCCGCGTGACCGGTCAGTTCCAAGAATCTTTCGGTAAACCTGCTCAGCCCAAGGCTCTGGTTGCAAACCAGGCGCCAGCCATGAGCGTTCCGAAGCAGCTGTCTGCTCCGCCTGCCCAGCAAGCAAGCAAGAGCGTCGCAGCAAGACTGGGTCCCAGACCCCATCACAACGCTACTCGTAGCGTCAATGCCAAGCTGGCAAGAAGACCTGCACCTTCTGCCGCCTCGGCAACACCCAAGATCGCCAGCTATGGAAACAACAAATTCTATTCGCCCGGTGGTCACACACCTGCGTCGACAGGCTCCGGAAGCAGAACCGATGCCAGTGTCTACGGCAAAGTACTCCATCACTAACTACTCGACTCAACTCTCGTAAAACTCTCATGACTACAAAGACCATTAATACAAAGTTCCAATCGAACATAGGAGGTTCACTAATGGCAACGAAGAAACTAACCAAACTTGCGAAGAAGATCACCTCTTCTCACTCGTTTAAGGTTGCCTCGCGCGTGGGTATCCTCCTCGCTCCGCAACTCGTCCTCATGGCTATTGGTGTTTATGACCAA
The DNA here is from genome assembly GCA_020431945.1 of Cyanobacteria bacterium HKST-UBA02. The sequence continues at coordinate 7,843 of JAGQHH010000330.1, forward strand.
GCAGCTCATGCCCAGGGCTTGGTCGGCGCGCCGGTAGACCCCCGCTACGGGCAATCCAACGAAGTCGGTCAGCTTGCTGATTTCGGCTATGACACCGCTCGCGACATATCCCGTGTCGTGACCGCTCTCTCCACGGTGCCTTCATCCCTCGCCGGTATGAAGATCGCCTTCGGTCAGAGAGACGGCGGTGAAGCTGCGATGAACGTGGCTAAGGGTCTCGGTGTAGGATTCGGCGGACCGACCGCGGTCCACCTGATCGGCACCTTCGCCATCAACAACTACGGCGGTCTCGGCGGCGGTCTCTAAACTCGAGATCAATCGTCCGCGATCGACATAGACAAAGCATCTGAAGATGTCTGTCGAACGGCTCGTAATGCTCGGTATCGAAAGATACCGGGCATTACGTTGCTTTCCAGGATTTTCAGGCGAAAAGCCCCGAAACAGTACTCTTTCCGTCTCCCATGGGATTTTCCCCAATGACAGATCCTTGACTGATCCATAGACTCTAAATATTGACACCCGTTTCTACGTCCCTTCTGGTTGAAAGCAGTGTACAAGGCACTTAACGCAATAAGAGTTAGTAGAGCCAAAAGAGCATTCCTGGTGCTTTTCGCCCAGTTCGTGCTGCTGGCTCCTTATTTCATTTCTCTCTCGGCTCTGGCTCAGACCGAGCCCACCGGTCCCGGACAGGACTACGGCAATCAGGCCGTTCCCCAGGGCGCCGGCGCCGGCACCGACGATACTGCCCAGCAGTATAACGAGCCCAGCACCACCCTGGTGCAACAGGACGCCGAGCAGAGCGCCCAGAACGTCACCACCGAAGTGGAAGACCTCCTGGACGGCGACAATGCGGTCACCTATAACGACGTCTACGAGGGTCTGCACACTTTCTGGGGTTCGGACATCATCACCAACCTCTTCCACAACATCGGTCACCTGATCGGTAAATGGATAACCGAATTCATCAACGGCTGGGTATCGGATGCAGTTCGTTTCCTGACAGCTCTCCTGCGTGTCTTCGTGCTCAACCCGAACATCGCCGTCAACGGTCTCAACGGCAATCCGGACGATCATATCTCTCGCTGGATCCGCCAGGGCGCCGACCTGATGTATGCCATCGCCGTCGACCTCCTGCTCCTGCTCTTCATCCTTTGTATATGGAAATACTGGGCTGAAGCAGCCTGGCGCGGTGGCGGCAACCTCATGGGTGCTATCGGTCGTCTCATCTTCACTGCCGGTCTGATGCTCGCCTGGCCGACTATCTATGCCTTCGAGATCCAGATCACCAATGAGATGATCAAATATATCTTCTTCAATTCATCAGATCAGGTGATGCAGCTCGATGCAGCCATGGCAGCCGCGGTCAAGGGCGGACTCCTGGCAGTCACCGGTCTCATCGTCAACGCCACAGCCCCGGTAGCCGGTCAGGTCCTGGGCGGTATCCTCGGCGGCGGCGCCGGTGGTCTGGCTCTGGGCACCATCGCAGGCGGAGTGGCCTGGGCCGGTCTGATCGTCTATATGATCCTCGGCGCCATACTGATCACCCAGCTCGTCTATATCCTGGTCCTGAAAGCTATCCAGACAGCGCTTCTCACAGCCCAGTACATGTTCGCTCCAATCTTCCTGGTTTTCTTCGCTACCCCTGATACAGAATCGGTCACTTCCGGTTTCGTCAGATCCTTTGTCGAAGTCAGCCTCTGGACATTCTTCTGGGTCGGTCTTCTCAAGGTCATGGTGATCGTCATCCTCTCCGACTACAACCCCTGGGGCAAACTGGTCCTGGCGGTAGGCGTCCTGCAGCTGATGATCAAAGTCCCCGAATTCATGGCCAAAGCCCAGATCTCCCCGGCTTCCGATTTCGTCAGAGCCGGATCGATCATCGGCGGACTGGCCGGCGCTGCCAAAGCGGTGGGCTCCACTCTAGCCCAGCGCTCCCAGCAGCTCGCCGGCGTGATCGGCGGAAACACCACTATCGGTGCCGCCCCCGGTCCCGAGCAATCGAAAGCCGAAAAACTTAAAGGACTTCCCAACGGCGTCTCCAACCAGGACACCCTGGGTAAATTCAACAGTATCAGCCAGGGCGGCGATCCTAACGATCCCAATAATCCCAATGGACCCAACGGACCGAAAGGACCCAAGGGACCCGAGGGACCAGAAGTCGACGGCGAAGGCAAGCCGATCAAGCCTAACGACAAGCCTGATACCGATGGTCTTGTTCCTACGGATAGGAAGAAAGAAGAAGACGAGAAGAAAGAAGGCGACGCCACCGGCGCCGATGCAACCGGCAAGACCGTCAACACCGCCACCGATCCTCTCAGCACCTCTGTAACACCGGGAACTACAACTGGAACCGGCCCTACCGGCATCAATACCGGTTCTCCTGCAAGCAAGACCGTCACCGTCGATACCTCGGCGATCAGCAATACCACTTCAGCCATCGTCAAAGGCGCCGGTGAAGCTACGCAGTCCCTGGACGATTCCAGAGGCAACAAAGGCACCGGTACCGGCACCGAGT
>JAGQHH010000331.1 GCA_020431945.1 Cyanobacteria bacterium HKST-UBA02
GAACCGGAACCGGAGCCGGAACCCGAGCCCGAGCCCGAGCCGGAGCCTGCAGCGGAAGCCGAAGAGTCTCTGTTCCAGCTGGGAGACGGCGATGTCGACGACATCTTCGCAGGTCTCACCGAGACCGAGCAGAAGGACGTAACCGACGAGACACTCAAGCAAGTCAAAACAGAAACCAAGCCGACATCCACAGGCGAACGGCTCCCGGCGGCGCAGAAGACGGCTCGCTCCACCGGCGAGATGCCTGCTCTCAACCCCGAGCAGGCGGCTGCAATCAGGGAGCAAGCCAACAAACCGGGGAAATTCTCCGAGACTTTATCCAAGATTCCCAGTCTCAAAGACACTGTCGAAGGACTGCTGAACAGCCTGGAAGACGAGCAGAAAGAGCCGGAGGAAGAGCTTGCCGAGGACTTCGAAAAAAGCGAAGAGAAGCTCTCCGAAACGCAGACCGCCGCTCAAGCAGCCAATAAAAAACTCAAGGAGTTCGGTCGCCTGAGCTCCAAATCGGCAGCGGCTCCCAGGGTGCAGGGCGATAACGAAGGCACCATGAAGACCATCGGCAAATTGCTAATCGACAAGCAAGCCGTGGAAAACATCATCAAAGCCGGCGAGAACAAAAAGATCGGCGAGAATATGGCCACCGCCCGGGTAATCAGCTCGGCCAGAGGCAAGGGAATCAGCGAACTGCTCAACAAGATCGACCAGTACGAAGGTGTGGCAGGAAGCATCATCGTCGGTCATGACGGTCTGGTCATGGCCTCCACCCTCAAGGAAGGCTGGGACAAGGACATGATGGGAGCCCTCTCGACTGCGCTTCTGAGCACTTCCAACCTGACCACCAAAAAGCTCGAGATCGGCAAGTTGCGTCAGATGGTCATGCTCACCTGTGACGAGAAAGACGGTCAGTTGCACAACAAGACCACGGTGCTAACCGATGTGGATGTCGGTATCCTGGCGGTTTTCGTCGAAGAGACCAATATCGAGCGCATCGACGGTCTGCTCGACATGATCCAGAAGACCATCCACGGCTAATTCTTGCTGGGACCTGCTTTCTCGAGATAGTCGAGAACGATCTCGGTGGTGACGAAATCAGGCAGAGTAAGCGGCTTCCGGGGATCGGCGGCAGGATACACCACATAAAGTGGCACGCCCGAGCGCTTGAACTTCGCCAGGGCCTCGGTAATCTCCGGGTCCCGCCGGGTCCAGTCGGCTTGCATGGGAAGCACTTTCAGCTCTTTCATCTTCTCGATTACAGGTTTCGTGCTGATCGCGGTTTTCTCATAGGCCTTGCAGGTCAGACACCAGTCGGCAGTGAAATCGAGAAATACGGTCTTGCCGTCCGCCAGCGCGCTTTCGAGGGCGGCTTTGCTGAAGGGTTGCCAGTCTATACCATCGCCGCTTTTAGCCTCGGCGGCATCGAGAGAGGACACCAGCACTGGTTGCTGCCAGATACAGAGATAGAATCCGGCCAGACTCACCAGGAGCGCCAGGGTCCAGATCTTGACTTTCTGAGCCCGGGAACTGCTCAGATCGATGAAGCGTCCGACCATCCAGGCGGATAGACTGACTGTGAGAAGAAAGAAGCTCGTCCACATCACCCCGGATTCGCCGACCTGGCTGCCGAGCACGCCTAGAAGCCAGATAACGGTGCCGAGAAGAATGAAGCCCATGGACTCTTTGAATTTCTCCATCCAGGCGCCGGGCTTGGGAATCCGCTTCATGAGCGCCGGGAAAGCAGTGAGAACGAGATAGGGAAGAGACATTCCCAGACCGCTTGCGAAAAAGATGCCGAGCACTACCCAGGCCGGTTGCGAGAAAGCGAATCCCAGGGCGGTACCGAGAAAGGGTGCGGTGCAGGGAGTCGAAAGTGTGGTGGCGAGAACACCTTTGAAAAAGGACCCGGTGAGCCCTTCTTTCTGAGAGAGCTGGTCGAGCTTGTCCTGGCCGGTTGAGAAAGAGAAGTAGAAAAGTCCGAAGAGGCTGAGGGAAAGAAGAAGAACGATCACGCACATGGCGATGATGAAGCCCGGATACTGGAACTGAAAACCCCAGCCCACCGACTCGCCGGCAGCCCGGACCAGGAGCACCAGAGAAGCGAGGACAAGAAATGCGCTGACTATGCCTGCACTGAATACGGCACCAAGAAGTTTTACCCTGGCCGGCTCCTCATCAGCCTGCTCGATGAGGCTCATCACTTTGATGGCGATCACCGGAAGAACACAGGGCATGAAATTGAGGATGAATCCGCCGACCAGGGCGAATAAAAAATAATAGGCGATACTCTTTTCAGAATCGGGCTCCGAAGACACTGCCGTCTCCGAAGTAGAACCAGTCCCGGCGCTCTTGCCCAGATCATCTACCGAGCCGGTAAAGCCGGGCCGGTCCAGATCTTTCTTGTCCGGACTGTCGCCGGCACTGGCGCTCACCGGCAGAGTAAGAGAAGCCTCGCCCTGTCCGGGGATACAGATATCTTTGCAGGAAAGCCATTTCGAGAGGGCCTTGATCTCGACCTTCTCTCCCGGCTTCAAGCTGTCCGGTACAGCGACATCGGCAGCCAGCACCATTCTGTCCTGATAGCCATAAGTGACTATGCCGGCATCGGAGAACTTCGTGGGCTTCTCCCAGATCAGCTCCCCGGCCTGGAAGCCTGGCGGAAAATTCCACTCGATACTGGTCGGCATCCCGGCATCGCCGGGCTCCTTATAATAGATGTGCCAGTGAGGCTCGAGCTCATAAACGATTCCCAGCCGGATCTTGCCGCCGGGCACCAGGGCGTCCCTGTCAGCGATCATCCTGACCTTGACATGGACCGGAGCCTTGTCCTTCACCCCTGATGACTCGGGACCGGTGTCAGCGAATATATCGCCTCCCTGGGCAAAAGCGCCGGGCGCCGAGGTCTGGAAGAAAGTGACGAGAACGGCAACCGCCAATAGCGCTCCGAGGGTTTTCAACAGCTTTGACTGCAGTCGCATTGGATCCTCCTGTAGCTATTAACTGTCGATGATACAGCACTATTCCTCGATAACATTTTCCTCTATAGAATTGTCCGCGGCCACCCTGGCATAGAGCTCGGCGCTCTTGCGGAAGGTACGCTCCTGGGTGGGATAAGCCACCCTGACAAGACCGAAACGGGGCGAGAGACCTTCAGCCCACTCGAAATTATCGGTGAGGGACCAGTGCAAATAGCCTTTCACGTTGACACCAGCCTCGATGGCCCGATGAATCGCCACCAGATGTGATTGCAGGTACTGGCAGCGCTTCGCGTCCTCGATGGACCAGTCGCCTTCGCTCAGATCAGGCGAAAAGGTGCTGGCATATCCGTTCTCGGTGATGATCACGGCGCGGTCCTTGAGATAAGGCGAAATGTCTTCGGTGAGGACTTGGTAGAGACCCTCGGGATATATCTCCCAACCGAGGGCATTGGTTTCTAAGTACGACTTCTCGGACTTGGCTCCGAAGGGATCCACCGGCCAGCCCGGCACGAATCGGGAGATCTCCCTGGTGTAATAGTTGACCGCCAGATAGTCCATGGAGCCGAGAAGTCCCGGTATCTCGCCTTCCAGTCGACCCAGGTCACCGATTCTGGAAACCACTCTGGGCAGGACCATACCACCGGCATCGATGCTTCTCGGAAAAATATGATTGAAAATGCTGTCCCGGAAGAATCTCACCATATGGTCCAGAGGATTGAGAAGATTCTCGGCTACAAAAGGACGCCAGTGATTGGTGAAGCTCACCGGTCCGCGATCTTTGGAATCCGTCCACTCTTTGATGGCGCCATAGGCCCGGGCATGACCGACCAGCATGTTGCGCACGGTGAGGAAAGCACCCTCATAGCTCTTGCTCTTGCCGGGCGGCCACTGTCCGGAGACAAAGCTCTGATAGGCGTATGCCATGGGCTCATTGATAGTCACCCAGTAATCGACCAGCTCGCCGAATTCCCGGGCCACGAGCTCGGCGAAAAAGGCGAACTCGTCGGCTGATACTGGCTCGGTCCAGCCCCCCTGCTCCGCCAGCCAGGTCGGCAGGCAGAAATGGAATAGGGTGAGAAAAGTCTTTATCTCCTTTTCCTTGAGAGTGAAAAGGAGTCTTTTGTAATAGTCCACCACCTCGGGATCGAGCTTCCGCTCCCTGCCCGGGCGATCCGGAAGGAGGGCGGGCCAGTTGAAACTGGTGCGGTAAGAGTTGAGATTGAGGGCTTCGACAATCTCTATATCTTCGCTGAACCGGCGATAGAACTCGCAGGCCCGGTCGGCGTCGGAGCCGTCGGCTATCTTACCGCCCGTCCGGGTCCAGTTCGACCAGTCCGAGAGTCTCGACCGGGACTCCACAGGCAGCCCCTCGACTTGATAATGGGAAGAAGCCGCTCCCCAGAGGAAGCCGTCTGGAAACCTTAGTCTCTTGGCACTGGAAATGAGCCTATCTCCTTTCGACGTTGTATTAACGCACAATCTGCTCTTGTTAGCAGGTTTTGCAGCTTTTTTTTGATGGATTTGTTTTCATCGAGACCGGGCTCCCCCTGAACTAAAATAAACAGGTCCGCCCGCAATGCCGCATGCCTTGATTTCGACCCAGCCAAAAGAGAAGGCGACCCACCCCGAGCCTGTAAAGACTGAGCAACCGCGAACGCTTTACTTCAGGCTGGCAGCCCTTGGCGGTAATCCTTTACTGGCCATCACCCTTCTGGTTGTCATAAACCTCATCTGCTACAGAGAGTCCCTGGGTGGTTATTTCCTGGCTGATGATTTCATCCATGTCTCCTATCTGCAGGAGGTTTTCAACGGCAAAGCCTATTTGCTTCTGGAGAATTTCAGGACAGCCTGGCTGCAATCGGAAGGAACCAGTTTCTATCGCCCCCTGATCTCCTTCACCCTGGCCCTTGATTATCTCCTCTGGGGTCCGAATCCTTTCGGCTTCCATCTGAGCAATCTTTTCTATCAATGTCTCGCCTCAATAGGGCTCTATCTGCTCTACCGGCGCCTCTTCATCGCCGATCTCGACCCGGAGAGACAGGTCAAGCTCTCCCCGGACCACACCTATACCCTCAATATCGGCGCCCTGCTGGCGGCTTGCATATTCGCCGCCCATCCCCTGCACCCGGAGGTGGCCACCTGGATCATCGGGAGGGTCGATAGTGTTTGTGCGGTTTTCTATATTTTCTCATTCTGGCTCTTTCTCAAATCGATTCAGAGCAAGATTGCCCGACCGGGTCTTGCCTGGCTCCGGGCACTGAGCCTGGTATTCTTCGCCATGGCGCTCCTCAGCAAAGAAATGGCAGTCACCCTGCCGGCATCCATGGCTTTGCTCCTGATGATTTTCTTTCCCAGGGCCAGCGAGGAGTCCCGGTCCCTGATCAAGAATATCGTCCGGGCATTTCGTCTCACCTGGCAATACTGGCTTATCCTGGGAATCTATCTCATGGTGCGCTCCCTGGCTCTGGGAAGCCTCCTCGGCGGGTATCAGGGATCCCTCTCCCTGAGCCCCGACGCCACGGGCGGGATGGTGGAGAGCCTCTTCGAGCGCATTCTCTCGGAGCAGTCGGTCTACCGGATAATGTTTCCCCTCAATCAAGAGGTCTTCGCCGGCAACAATTTCTATCTCGATTGCCTGCGAGTGCTCCTGGGGCTCTCGCTGATCTCTTTCGTCCTCAATCTCCTACTCTCGCGCTCCAAGCCCACCATTCTCAAGGCCATCTGCTTCTCCGGATTCTGGTTCGCCCTGGTGATGCTACCGACCATACCGGTTTTCAATATTACCCAGACTCTGCAGAGCTCTCGCTTCATCTATCTGGGCACCGCACCACTGGCAATGCTGCTCGCTCTGGCAATCTGTCCCCTGGCCCGCCGGGGCAGGCGCTCCGTCAAAGGACATGGACGTACGGAGCTGACATTGAGAATCAGCCAGGACTTCCTCAAGGGCCTGACCTCGGTCCTGTCGATCCTGCTGATTATTCTACTTATCTCGATCACCCGCCTGAACAATGCTCCCTGGATACATGCTTCCGAAGAGGTGAGACAGCTCCGGGACCAGCTCAGCGCAACAGTCGGCAAGCTTCCCCGGGAGAGCTCCCTGGCCCTTCTCAATCTACCGGACCGCTTCATGGGCTCGCACATACTCTATAACGGCTCCACTCTGGCGCTTCTCATGCAGCCGCCCCTGACCAGCCCCGATCTTTCGTCACGGATAGTCACTTTCGAGCCGGCTCTCTACGGAGACAACGACCTGCTCCGCCCGGCACGGCTGAAAAAAATCGTCCGGGACCCGGAGTCCTTTGCTCTCTACCAGTGGGATCGAAAGCAATTGCGCCTGGCGCCTCTGGAACTCGACCCGACCGAGAGGCAATGGCGGTGCCCGCTGGAGGTCAGCACCACCGGCGGAGGCGCAGCCTCTCTCACGGTGTTGCCCGCTGCAGACCTATCGGCCCTGGGGGGAGACCTGCTGGTTCTGGAGTTCGAAGAACCCGCGCATCTGCCCGCGCATCTATTTGTCCGGTTCAATACCCGGGAAGACCAGGTATTCGACAACGAGAGAATATTCGCAGCCGAAAGCAGCGACCGAAAAAAAGTCGTGATTCCGGTGACCGAACACAAACTCTGGCTCGGTGCCTCGCACATTCACCGTCTGGCTATCTCCGACTCCGGGCGAGCGCTGCCGTTGAGAAGCGTCTCCATCCTGCCGGCAAGCGGCTTGATGCCGAAACTGGATCTGTCCGCTCCGGCAGGCGTGCAGGGCGTGGACAATCGTGGCATCATCAATATCGACAGAGGTGTCGAGAGCCTGAGACTCGCCTACGACGCCAGCACCATCCCGAACGCATCGTCGGTGGTGATTCAGATCTCGAAGCCAAACAGCTTCTGGGAGCACTCGGAGGGCTCTTATCTGGCTGACCGCCTGCGGGACGATGCCCTGGTCACCCTCAAGGCGGCAGCTCTGAAAAACGACAGTTACGACCTCTCCCTGTCTGCCATGAAAGAATCGGGATTCTACGAGGTCCGCCTGATCTCTGTCTCCGGTGATGGCAAAGTGACCGGCTATTTCAGCGAGCCGCTCTTCCTGCAGATCGGCAAAGGCGGGCGGTGACTATGAAGAATCCCAACTTAACCATCGAGAAAGCCAGATGGGATCTCCGCTCCACCCGGATCCAGTTCGTCAGCGGTGCGGTGCTCGGCATGATCTTTCTGGTTTTCTGCCTGCATGTCTTCGACGCCAACACCCTGGCACCCCTGACCCGCCTGGGAAGCGTCTCTTCCATATCGGCGAGCATGTGGCTGGAGGACGCCGGCAGGACCCTGCCAGGCATCATTGACAGCCGCCTTGCCGAGATTCCTCTGGCCATCACAGGAGTCCTCGGCATTCTCTTGCATGCCGGTACAGCGATCATGGTAGGGCTTGTCTGCCTGGACGTCGACCTGCGCTTCGGGAACCGGACCGGAGGCGGGCCGGCCATCTGGTCGAGCCTTCTCTACTTCGTGTATCCGGCAGCGATGGCAATACTGACCGCCTCCGACGGCTGCCGAATAGCGCTTGCCGTCTTTCTGGCCATTTCAGCGCTTTATTTCGACATGCGCTTCCGTTTCCTCGCCGAGGCCTGGTACCAGGTCCTCAGTCTTACCCTGATTGCCCTGGCCGCCCTCTTCGATCCCCTGGCCGCAGCCACCGGTCTATCGGGAATAGTACTGGCCAGGCTTTTCCTGCCTTCCGGGATCATCAAGAAAACCTCCATCGCAAGCGAGATGGCAGCCACGATTATTCCGCTTCTGGTACTGCTGGCGGTGACGACCCTGACAGGCGGACTGCATCCCCGCCTTCTGCTGCCCGAGACTCTCGCTGCCGATCGGCTTCTCGCACCCCTGCTGCTCACCGAGCCGCGGCGCACCATCACCACCCTTCTCAACGCCAGCGCCCTGACCGTAGGGATCCTGGCAATCACCAGGGTCGTCTCCGGGACGGTCTGGTACGGCTCGATTTTCTTCGGCGTCGTCTGGACGACCCTGACCATCGTCCTGGCCTCCCTGGTTTTCGCCGTACCGGGCTCGGACTCGGCAGCGCCCCACCTGCTCACCGCCTATTACGCGGCGGCGCCCCTGACCGCCACGGTGAGCCTCCTCGCCCTGCCCGCCACCGACACCATCAGAAAAGGCTTCGCCATGGCTTTCGCCGCCCTGGGCTCCCTGGCGCTGGGTACCCTTCTGGTCCTCTGGGGGCTGCTCTGCGCGAGCGAGATCAATGCCCTGGATCATGTCGACCAGTCCGTGACGGACTTCGAGCGAGAAGCCTCGCTGGTGGTGGCAGGCAGCCGCGGCCCCCTGCTCTTCGTCGGGCTGCCAGCGAGCGTCGAGGACTATATAGACAAGGTCAGGAACCCGGCGAACAATAGACGCGCGCGTCTCGAACAATTTCTCGATGGTATCACCCTGGGTGTCACTCCCGGGCAGGTCTCTTTCATGACCGATTTCGGTCAGGTGGATGAAAGCCGTGGACCTGAAAGAGACACAGTCCCGAAAATTTTCGTCTGGTCGGAGCCGGAAGCGCAGTTCCGGAGCATCGAGTACGCAGGCGATTCGCAACTGGATTGCAGCTTCGGAGCCGGCAGCACTGTCACCATCGAGCCGCCGGTATCGGAGCTCCCGCGAGATACTGCCACCAGCATCGACCTCAACCAGCCCTTCATCGAAAGAGCCGAGGGTTCTCTCACTGTCTTCCCGGGAGTAACCGAGCTGACAGTATGGCTGCCGGCTGTCTCCCTCAACCCTGCTAAAATCGATCGAGTCGAGATCGAGATGGAGGCTCAGCGCATGCCCGGAATCACGCCCGGAGTTCGCCTGGTTTTCCGGGGCAAGCCTGCAACAGAGACGGATGAAGTTACTCTGAGCCGCCCGGGGAACTCCGGCGAGAATTCGGCAGTCTATGTCGCCAGTGTGAGAAACAGCGCTTCATTTAGAAGCAATGCTACCATCGAATCCATCGGTATAAGGGTGCCCGCCGGTCTTCATTGCTTGAAGCTGCGCAAGCTCAGGGTCCTGCCCATAGAGGAGCGACGATGAACGACTTTTTCAAGAACCGCGCCACCTGGCTTCTAGCCGCCAGCGGGATCCTGATTTTCGTGCTCGTTTTTCATCTCAAGGCGGTTTTCGTCAGCCTGGTGATCTCGCTCACCCTGGCATCAGCCCTGGCGCCCCTTGCCGAGAAGGGCGAGGAGAAGCTCAAGCTCCCCCGCATAGTCACTGTACTGCTGGCCTATGCAGTCTTCGGGCTCATCTATGTGCTCATGGCAGTATCGCTTGTTCCGACGATTAGAGAGCAGGCTCACAACCTCTATGAGAAATTCCCGGAATACTCTCTCAAAATAACCGAGCACTATGCAACGGTCACCGAGGTCTTCGGCTCGAAAGCCGAGCAGGCATTTCAGATATCCAGTACCGATGCCCGCAAATTCGCCTCCCAGGTGACCCAGCAAGCCCTGCATTTCACATCCGACATCCTCAGCGGCATAGTCTCGGGAATACTGGTTCTTTTTCTCACTGCGTATTTCGTCATCGAAGCCCCGCAAATCTGGCCGAAACTCCTGGAATGGGTGCCGGTCAAGTGGCGCGAGAAAGCAGCATCGGTGATCCGCCCCCTGGAGGGCAGGCTCGGCGGCTATGTTCGCGGGCAGCTCATGGTCAGCATGGCGGTGGCTTGCTTTCTCGGCTGCGGAATGTATCTCATCGGTGTACCCCATGCCCTGGTCCTGGCCGTCCTTTCCGGATTGCTCAATCTGGTGCCTTTCGTCGGCTCCATGCTCACCGCCGTGCTGGCAGTGCTGGTCGCCTTCAATCAATCCCTCCTCTGTGCCGGTCTCACCGTCGGATTGTTTGCCGTGGAGCAATGGGTGGAAAGCAATTTCATCGTGCCCAGGCTCCTGGGAAGCCAGGTAGAGCTTCATCCCCTGATCGTGCTCTTCGCCATATTGATAGGCGCCAGCCTGATGGGTCTGCCCGGTGCACTGATTGCGGTGCCCCTCACCACCGCTACGATGTATCTGGCCGAAGAGTTCTATCTCAAGCCGCTGAAAGAGAAAGAAGAGCAGGAAGCAGGTAGTGCCGATGCCTGAGCGCTTCGGAAAAAGCCTCGCCGCCCTCTCCTGTTTGATGCTCGCTTTTGCCGGCTCTCCTGCCGCTGCCGGCGAGATCCTGGTCGAAGACGATCCACGCCTGGTGCGAGCCCAGGAGCTGGTCTGCGAAGGCAAGGTCTCCATGGCCAGAGCTTATCTGACCAAGCTCCTGCGCAGCTCCCCGTCCAATCCGGTCCTCCTCAATATGAGAGCCTTCGTGGACGGTTATCTCGATCGCTATAAAGAAGCCGAAAAAGATCTGGATATAGTCCTGAGCAAAGAGCCGGACAATGTCACGGCCCTCAGCCGCCGAGCTTATGCTCGCCTGAGCCAGAAGCGATACAAGGAAGGGATCGCCGATCTGGACCGGCTCATTGCAATGCTGCCCGACGATGTTCCCAGCCTCTCCAATCGGGGCAAGGCCTATGAATTTCTCGGACAGCAGGAGAAAGCAAGGATCGACTACCAGCGCGGTGGGCTCTATGTGCTCAATTCGGAGGTCACCCTCGCTCCGGACAAAGCCTCCCTGGAGAAACTCCTTGCTCGAATCACAAGAGCCATGAGCGAGCGCCCCCAGGAAGGCTATCTGGCAATGGCAAGAGCACGCTGCCGGTTGAAACTGAAACAGTATCGAGAAGCGGTTCGCGATGCCGGACTCTCCATCAAGCTCGACAGCAAACTCGAAGCGAGAAGCAGCTACCTTCGCGGTATCTGCTTCTCGCGGCTCGGAGACAGCGACAACGCCATCAAGGACTTCTCCCGGGTCCTGGAGCTCTCTCCGAAAGTCGTGGACTGGGACTATGCAGCCTACTGCCCGGAAGATCGCTCGGTGGACAAATGGATAAGAAAAGTAGTCGGACCTTCCGAAGTGCTGGTGCAGAGAGCCCGGGTCTATATGAAGAAGAAAGACTACGAGAAAGCCATCGCCGATTGCACCAGAGCGCTCAAGATCGATCCGATTCTCGTGGAGGCCCTGGAAGTAAGAGCCGCTGCTTACAATGCCGCCAAGAAATTCGCTCCCTGTCTGGCTGACTACGAGAAGGCGGTGGAGATAACCAATAGCAGACCTGATCTGGTTTTCCTCCTGACGCGCTCGCTTCAGGATTTCGACTATGAGTCCACAGGCAGACTCGACTTGATTCTTTCTCTGACCAGAACTCTCTCGAGCCAGAATCGTGATGATCAGGCGATCAGCATCCTCACTAAATTGATCCGGGGCAATCCGAAGAACAAAAGCCTCTACAGCTCCAGGGCTCGCTCTTATCTCAAAATCGGCGCCTTCGACAAAGCCATGGCCGATGCCAGAAGAGTCCAGGAGATTGCCCCGCTCGATCCCGATACTCTATCGCTTCTCGGTGACTGTTATAGCGGTCTGAAACAGTACCGCCAGGCCATCGACAGTTATACCTCTGCTTTCAAGCACGGCGGGGGGGCAAAAGTGATCGAGGCGAGAGCCCGGACTTTCGAGAAAATGGGCAAGGCGGATCTGGCGAAGAAAGACAGGGACTATGCCGCCTATTTGAAAAAATCAGCGCGCAAGAGAAAGCGCCGATAGCTCCAGGCCTTTCTCAGCCAGGATCTCGTCCAGTCTCCGGCAGATGGACACCGGCAAGAAAGGACCTTGATAGACCAGAGCCGTATAGAGTTGCACAGCCGTAGCTCCGGCTGTCAAAAAAGCGAAGGCATCCTCACCGCTTTCGATACCACCGCAAGCAATCACCTGCTGCGCCGGATCTTTGAACCGGCAGACAGTTTGCACCAGCTTCAGTGCTTTGCTTCGCAACGGCCGGCCGGAGAGTCCTCCCGGTCCAATCTTGGCAAGCAGCGCCGCATCGGTCTCCAGGGCGGATCGGTCGGTGCTGGTATTGCCGCAGATGAAGCCGGCGAATCTGTGGTTGCTTGCCACTTGCACCACTTCTTCGATCAGACGAGTATCGGAGTCGGGCGATAGTTTCAAAAACAGTGGAATCGAGTTTTTGTTGATTCGGGCAATGTCCGCTGCCAGAGTGGAGAGCTCGTCGATGACTTCGCTCTTCGCCTCATGGGTATTGGGGCAGCTCACATTGATGGCGGCATAGGCGACAGGAAGACCGGCTATGGCGGTGAAACTATGAAGGATATCAGCGATGGCTCGATCCCCTGTGATGGACGGATCGTTGGTCTTTGCTATGTTTATCCCCAGGGGCAGAGACCAGGCGTCTTTCGAGGCAGCCAGCCTGGCCGCCACGACCTCGGCACCATCGCCATTGAGACCCATATAGTTGATCACCGCGCGCTCATTGACCAGACGGAAAAGTCTCGGCCGGGGATTGCCCTTGCCGGGACGCCCGGTGATCGATCCGATCTCGGCGAAGCCGAAACCCATGGAAGCCAGATCCCGGACCAGACGCCCGTTCTTGTCGAAACCGGCAGCCAGACCCACCGGATTTCTGAGGGTGGTGCCCGCCAGCCCGGTTTTCAGACGCTCGCTTGCAGGCGGCGCCGGGCTGAAGTAGCGCAGGATCGGGACGATCTTGAGAGCCAGCTCGTGGGCGTCTTCGGGATCGAGCAGAAACACCGCCGGTCTCACTAACTTTTCATACAGGCTGGCGTCTCTTTCACTCATGGCTCAATAGTAACAGAGCGAGACTCAACTTAATGCAAGCAGAGAAAGAAGACGATCAGGGCGATGACAGCAAAAGGAATCAGTACCCAGACGATCACGAAAGAGAGGACCGAGTCCATCTCCTTGGTTTTCACCGCTTCGATAATCCCTGTCTGGCGGCTGCTTATCTTGTGGATACCCGAGACGCTCCCGAATCCCTGAGTGGTGTCTTCCCAGCTCTCGAGACGGACCCGCATATCGAGGAGCTCTCTCCGGATCTGCCCCACCGAATGATAGGGTTCCGCTTCTCCGGTACAACGAGTGACGATCTTCTCGAGAACACCGTAGCCATAGCGCCTGGAAAGGCGCGGCGAGCGCGCCTGCTCCCCGAACTTGTCGACTCCTTTGGGACCGCTCACTATGCTGGCGAAAAGCTGACCCAGATATCTGATATCGGTGGCGGTATCCGAACGCTCCAGGGCACCGACATTGGCCCCGCCGGGGCTGGGCACCGAAGCCAGGCGGCCATAGTCGAAGGAGACAAGCCTGATCCCGGTGGTCTCACCGATCTCGGAGGCCACCAGGACGCTTCTCAAATTGAGATTGCGGTGGGCCACCCCGCAGCGATGCAGATACTCCACGGCCAGGCAGAGATCGACGAAAAGCTTGATGGCTTTCTCCAGAGGAAGCTCGCCGTTTTTCTCGAGATAGTCGTAGAGCGAGAGCCCCTCGAAATATTCCAGAACCAGATAAGGTCTGCCGTTATGCCTGCCGGCGTCGATCAGGGTGGCGATATGGGGGTGATCGAGCCTGCCCAGCACCCTGGCTTCATTGTCGAAGCGTGACAGGCTGCTCTCATCAGGCTCATCGCGGTCGTTGAGAATTTTCACCGCCACGATTTTGTCCAGGACGAAATCATGAGCCTTGTACACCATCCTGGACGCGCCCCGGTCGAGCCTCTCGAGGAGCTTGTAACGGTTGCTGATGTTTTGGGACTCGTTTTCGGTCACCGGCTCGATCCGCCAATATTTCCAACAGGAATCAGGCTATATCCGCTGGAGATTCTGACACAGAATGGTCAGGGGCGATCCGAACTTGTGATATTGAGACCCTGCACTCGAGAGTCCTCAATGGATATGGATGTTCGCTTCCTCGCGGTACTCTTCCATCCTATCCCATTCAGCGACTACTTCGGGCCGATTTTTCATGAGCTCGTTCCAGGTGATATGGGGTCGGTCGGACTCCACCTCCACCATAGATATACAGTCATCCACCGGGCAGACGCTGCTGCACAGAGCGCAGCCCACACAGTCGTCTTCCCGTACCACCGGCCAGAACCGCTCGGAAGGATCGCTGGTGAGCTTCAGATCCTTGAGATCGATACACTGGTGAGCAGCGTCATTGCAGGCGATATAGCAGAGATTGCACTGGATGCACTTGTCATGATCGACTCTGGCAACGGTCTGGAAGCCGAGATCGAAATCACCGAAATGAGAGATCCGGGGAAGGCTCTTACCGATGAAATCATCCACGGTCTTGAAGCCCTTCTCGTCCATCCAGTTGGACATGCCGTCGATCATGTCTTCGACGATACGGAAGCCCCAGTGCATGACGGCGGTGCAGACCTGCACCGAAGTAGCACCGAGGAGCATGAATTCCACCGCGTCCTGCCAGGTCTCGATACCACCTATTCCGGAGATAGGCAGCCGGGCTTCCTGGACTTCCCTGTCGCTGGCTACGGCACTGAGCAGGTGCAGGGCGATGGGCTTCACCGCCGGTCCGGCATAGCCGCCATGACCACCCTTGCCGCCGACATTGGGCTTGAGCTCGAAAGAGTCGAGATCCACACCCATGATGCTGTTGATAGTATTGATCAGGGAGAGCGCCGTGGCGCCGCCTTTCACTGCCGCCCTGGCAGGATGGACGATATCGGTGATATTCGGAGTGAGCTTGACGATCACCGGCTTTGTGGCTACTTCCATCACCCACTCGGTGACCATGCAGGTGTACTCCGGCACCTGACCCATGGCGGAGCCCATGCCCCGCTCGGACATCCCGTGGGGGCAACCGAAGTTGAGCTCGAAGCCGTCGG
>JAGQHH010000332.1 GCA_020431945.1 Cyanobacteria bacterium HKST-UBA02
GTAATCGTTAAACCGGGCTGGCCGGCGAGATCCCCCGGACACAACCGGGAATAAATGTAATTACTATGAAAAACAAACTCCTCGTTACTCTCGCTCTCATGCCCGCCTTCGCTCTTCTGTTCTCGCCGGTTACAGCCCAGCCCGCCGAAGCCAAAGCGAAACGAAAAGCAAGCAGCAGCTCTGTCCAGAAGAACAGCTCCATTGCCAGCCAGGCCATGCGAAGCGTTCATCAGAGCTACACCCAGGGTCGTTATCGCGATGCCCTCGATAAGATTGCCGCCATGCCCCCTTCGGACATGACCCACTATTATGCCGGTCTCTGCTATCAGGGACAGGGGCAGCTCCGCAGTGCCGCCTCCGAGTTCCAGTGGGTGGCAAGCTATAGCAAGAATCCCGGACTGCAGGCGAACGCCAGCGCCGCCCTCAATTCAGTGAGCCGCTATGCCGCCAGGCGTACTTATACCGGAAACGGCAATAATTACTCCAGGGTGGCATCCGCCCACCACAGCGCGCCAGTAAGGAGACGTGGTTGACGCTGACCCTCCAGGGAATCAGGTTGGTTCCCCGATCTCCAAGAAAGCTCCCGGAAAGCGCTAATCCCCGACCAGGCTCTCCTGCTGGTCTAAGAAGTCATTGATCGCTTTCTCCTGCATCTCGGCACTGCCCAGGCTGGCTGCTTCTCTGACCTTTTTCAGGAAGTCCTTGCACTTAGCCGGCGGCACCACCGTCTCTTCCTTGCGCCCCTCGGTATCGGTATAGGTGATGCGCACCTGCTCGGTGCCGTCCTCGAGCCGCTCGACCTTGACGGTCTTGGTGGACTGGGGCTTCTCCTTTTCAGTAGCGGTGGTGCTTTCAGGTCTGGAGCCTCCCTGCTGGCATGCCCCGAGCAGGATAGCCAGGGCAAAAACAGGCAGGGCTTTCAGAATATGCTTCATTTCTGGTCTGGTCTCGTCTATCCGGTGCTAACATTCTACGCGACTTGCTAGAATGCGAGTTACTGGAATGAATTGTCTCTGCTCCGAGGTCTGATATGCACCGCAAGAATCTACTTATCTCCCTGACTCTATTGGCTACGGGACTCGCGAGCCAGTCTCCGGCTCTTGCCAAAAAGCCCGTGGACGGCGGCAAAGCCGTGGTAACCAAATCCAAAGCGAAACCGGCACCGGCCAAAGACAGGAAGACTCAGCTGCGTGCCAACTATCACTTCAATACCGCCGAAGAGCACCGCCGGGCAAAGAACTACAGCGCCGCTGTCGAAGAGTATAAGAAAGCGATTGCCGATGTACCGGACGATCCGGACTTCTACAAACATCTGGGCGGCACCTATGCTCAAATGGGCAAGCTGAAAGAAGCCGAAGATGCCCTGCGCACAGGCGTCAAGCTCGATCCCAAAGACTGGCTGCTCTGGAACAACCTGGCTGTCACCCTGCAGATGGCGGGCAAGAACGACGAATGTGTCGCCGCTCTCAAGAAAGCCCTGACCCTGCATCCGCCGGATTCGGAAGCAGAGAAGATGAAAGTCACCCTGGATAATCTGTCCAGCAAAAAAGGTCCCGGCAAAAACTGAATTATTGCCGGATCTTAAGAAATAGCCTGCTATTTCACACTTTTGACACAATCTCGGTGTTTAATACAAACATCGACGCAGGAACTTCAGAAAAGGGGATCGAGGGATCGAACCTGTTGGGGCAGCACCAGCGCCTGCGAGCACTTACAAGAAGAAAAAAACAGATACTCGAGGAAGAGACGCATGCAGACGTCTCTTTCGGGTTTTTATCGAGTCATTTCAAAGAATCAGGCGCAGCAGCCACCACCGGTGACAGCCTCGACACAGACATTACAGAGCTCAGCCATGTCTTTCTTCTCGCCCACTCTCAGGGTGAATTTCCAGCAGCGAGCGCATTTCTCGCCGTCAGCCTTCACCACCACCACAGTGATTCCGTTCTCGCTTACTCTGGCCAGTACTTCGCCGTCGGTCATACCGCCATTGTCCGAATCGCTCAGATCGGCCTGAGAAGTGATGAAGAACCCGGGTAGATCGGCACCCAGAGAAGCGACCTTGGCCGAAAGCTCCCGGTCCTCCACATTGAGGATCACCCTGGCTTCCAGAGAGCTGCCGATGGCCCGCTTGCCCCGGGCTTCCTCCAGGGCTTTGTTGACCACATAACGGACTTCGATGAGCTGCTTGAAGAAAGCTGCCAGCTCCGGATTCCGGTGGGCGCTCTCGCCCCGGGGGAAATCGCTGAGAAGCACGCTGGGCTCCTGGGCTTCTCGGGATTTTATAGCCTCGGGCATATGCTGCCAGATGTCTTCCGCCATATGCGGTGTCACCGGCACCAGCAGCCGGACCAGAGCCTGGAGGAGCTGATTGAGCACGGTCTGCACCGCCCGGCGGCTGCGGGCGCCAGGCGCCGAGGTGTAGAGCCGGTCTTTGGCTATGTCGAAATAGAAGCTCGACAGAGTGACCACACAGAAATTCTGGAGCAGTTGATAATACTTGAAAAACTCGAAGTTATCGAAATCTTCGTTGATCTCTTCCACCACCTCCGAGAGTCGATGAAGGATGTATCTGTCCAGATCGCTGAGGTCCTCATAAGCCACCGCATCTTTTGCCGGGTCGAAATCATGCAGATTGCCCAGCATATAGCGGGCGGTATTGCGCAGTTTCCGGTAGACCTCGGCGAGCTGAGCAAGCATATTCTTGCCGATGGGGATGTCGTCGGTGTAGTTCACCGAGGCAACCCAGAGACGCAGAACATCGGCGCCATATTGCTTGATCACCTGATCCGGCTCCACCACGTTGCCCACCGACTTGGACATCTTCTTGCCGCTCTCGTCCACGACAAAACCATGAGTGAGCACGGTCTTGTAAGGAGCGCGGTCTTTCACCGCGACACTGGTGAGAAGCGAAGACTGGAACCAGCCGCGGTGCTGGTCGCTGCCCTCCAGATAGAGCTCGCAGGGTGTTCCCCGGAGCTCCTCCTGACGGGCGTCGAGCACTGCCGAATGAGTCACCCCGGAGTCGAACCAGACATCCATGATGTCGGTCTCCTGGGTGAATTCGCTGCCGCCGCAGCCGCACTTGAAGCCATCGCCGAGAAGCTCGGCGGGACTCTTGCTCCACCAGGAGTCGGAGCCTTCCTGTTCGAATATCCGAGCGACTTTCTCGATGGACTCCTCGGTCATCAGAGGTTTGGAGCAGGCGACACAATAGAAGACCGGGATCGGCACGCCCCAGGAGCGCTGACGGCTAATACACCAGTCCGAGCGATTCTCCACCATGGCGAAGATCCGGTTGCGACCGGAAGCCGGTATCCATTTGACCGTATCGATTGCAGCCAGGGCCTTGCTGCGGAAGCCGTCCACCGAAGCGAACCACTGCTCGGTAGCTCTGAAGATCAGGGGTTTCTTGCACCGCCAGCAGTGCGGATAACTGTGACTGTAGGAGCTGTTGGCCATGAGGGCGCCGATCTCTTTGAGATGCTCGACGATCACCGGATTGCTCTTGTCGAAACGCTGACCGGCGAACTGACCGGCCTCGTCGGTGAAGATGCCCTTGCCGTCTACCGGCGAGAGGATGTCGAGCTTGTATTGCCGGCCGATCTCATAGTCTTCGGGACCGTGACCGGGTGCCGTGTGGACACAACCCGTACCGACTTCGGTGGTGACATGCTCGCCGAGTACCACCGGACTCTTCCTGTCCATGAATGGATGCCTGGTATCGATATGCTCCAGGTCGGCACCCCGGGCAGTGCCCAGCACTTTCACATCGCTTTCTTCCAGCCCCACTGCTTTCAAGAAAGCATCTTTGAGCTCGTCCACGACTATCAGGATCTCTTTGCCGGTATCGAGGAACTCATATGTGAATCCAGGATGCAGACAGACTGCCATGTTACCGGGCAGGGTCCAGGGTGTGGTGGTCC
>JAGQHH010000333.1 GCA_020431945.1 Cyanobacteria bacterium HKST-UBA02
GGTGCTTTCCGCCGACGGGCAAATCGTCAAGCTCGACTTCCAGACCCTGCATCTTCATGCCAAGGTCGCCGATGCCGAGTATGTAGCCGAGGAAATCCGGCGCATGATTCCCTATGCGTGCAGTCTGACGTCCGAGCCGTTCTCGGTGGATCAGGACGAGGCGCACGATTCGGAGCTTGCCTTTACCTAGGGCAAGCGCTTGGCCGGGGGCACAATCTCGTCGTACCAGCTCCCGTAATAGTCCGGGTAGTCTTCACCGGTAGTCGAGGTGATGGTTTTCTCCAGGGCTTTCCGGATTGCTTTGCGACCGCCCCGACGATACCGCCTCAACCATTCGAGCTCTTTCGGATCGACTTTGACTCCGGCTTTGAGCAGCTCTTTGACAATCATGATCTCATGGACGATTGCTTCGGTTTCTTCTTCCAGGCAACGGTCCACGAATTCCTGGCGGCCCGTCTTTCCGGGGACCGGATCGATGGTCGGGCGAACCAGGGCATGAACAAACTCGTGAGCGATACTTATGAGCTTGTAATTGCGGGGGCACCATTTGCCGATATAGATGGTTCGCTTGCTCCGGTCGTAGTAAGCACGACAGGGACCGTTGACCAGGCGTATCTTGACCCCGTCCTCGCGAATTCGTTTGATGTCCTCGACAAGGGTAGGACATTTTTTTGCTGTCTCGACGAACTTCTTGCCGAACTGTCTTCTAAGGTTTCTCACGATGGTTCTTTTCAGGGTTGCTAGGATGTGGTTGTCAGGATTAATATTAATTCAGCGGCATGTACTCTTGCTAATATTAATTCTATACCAATTTTTCCTCCGGGGAAAGCGCCGAAAACGCCCCGCAGGGCGCAAATGGCGGCTCTTGCCAAGCGTCCGGGACTTCGAGTGCCTGATTAAATTTTACTAATGTCCGTGATCCGGTCCCGGCGCCCCATCCGTAAACCAAGAATCGGCGGGACGGCCGGTCACCCCGGGTGCCCTGTGAATTGGCTGGAGACCCCCATGCTCGGACTCTTCCGGTCATCGAGAGCGGAATCTCTGCTACGCTTTTTTATATATAGGGAGATTAGAGTCCAGGAAATGGCCTCAAGGCGTAAGAAAAAGGCGGAGACTCTGCCGGACCTCGGGTCCGGCGATTACCTCGCCATGCTCCTCAGTTTGCGCCAGTCCATAGGACTCAACTCGGACGCGAGCCTGGAAGAGCGTTTCCGGATAGCCGAGTCGACCGCGGAGGCGACCGGTCTGAGCTGCCGGATCGCTCGTCTCGATGCCAGCGGCAGGGTCGGCTGGAAGCGCTTTATCGCTGTAGGTCCGCCGGCGGAGATTGTTTTTTCCCTCGAAGAGAACTCGATTGCGCTGAGCTCTTTCATTGCCGGGGAGGACCTGGAAATCGCCTCGCTTCTGGAAGAAGCGAGACCGCGGGGGTGTTTCGAAGACTGGCTCAGAATTTCAGGCGATGAGAGCGGTGCCGTCTTTCCTCTTGTTTTTTCAGGCGAGCTCCGGGGGCTGATGTTTCTCTCGTCTCCGGACTCAGACGCCAGAAGTCTGGGTCGTTTGATTGCTTCGGAGCTCACCCTGGGGCTCACCCTGAACGAAAGCCGACTGGCCCGGCGGCTGGCAGACTGGCTCTTCTCGCAATGTCCGCTGCCGGTTTTCCTTCTCGAGAGAGCCAGCAAGCGCCTGGTGAAAGTGAACCGGGCCGTAGAAGGAGTCTTCTCTTCCAGAGCCCAGGACAAGCCCGGCAGCGCCGTGAGTGTGCTCCACCTTGTGGAAGCGGCTGCTGACGGTGTGGACGAGAAAAGCCCGTTTGCCTGGTCGAGCATCGATCTCGAGGGTCTCGACTATGAGGCGATGATGACCTGCCTTCTCGGACCGGATGCCGGCGAGGTTTACATCGTATTGATTCCCACTGGTTTTCTATCTTCATCCGGCTCCGGTATCCTGGGTTCGCCGGGACCGGCAAGGCCGGTGAAGATCGGGATGCCCGACGACCTCACCGATTCGCTCGGCAAACAGCTGGTTTTCGAGCGTCTGATCAGGCAGGTCATTTCCCGCCTTCACTCCTCTCTCGATATGAACTCGGTACTGCAGCTCCTGGTGGATAACGTCGGTCAGTGCCTGAGCGTCTCCCGTTGCCTGGCTGTGCGCAGCGAATTGGCGACTCTGCCGGTAGTGACTCATGAATACGCCGAGCCGAGCATATCGCCTCTAGGTCTGGGACGAACAGCCAGATTTCCTTCTTCCGTGGTGGCCAGGTTCCGTAACGGCCCTGTGGCCATCGATGATGTAACCAGTTTGCGCTCGGTCAGATCGATACCGAGTGAAGATGTAAGCAGCCTTCTCGATGCCGGTATCAGCAGCCTGGCTGGCGCTCCAATCGTCAGTCATGGTTCGATCTATGGTGCCGTAATCGCCATCGAGCTCGGTCGCATTCGTAAGTGGACCGACAGCGAGCTCGAGCTCATCAGGGTCGCCGCCGGTCATGCATCGGTGTCTCTGGGGCATTGCCAGACTCACCAGCAGATCAAGGACCAGATTTTTCACGCTAATTTGCTCAGCAACCTCACAAAGCAGCTCAACAACAGTCTCGAGCTCGCGAATCTGCGCAGTGGCGCGGTCGTCGAAAAGGGCAAGACCTGCGCGCCGGAGGCTGAGGCGCCACCGCTATCGGTGCGGGAGATGGAAGTGCTCAAGCTCATAGCTTCCGGTCTCTCCAACAAGGAAATAGCCAACCGATTGTTCCTCACCGCTTCGACGGTCGAACTGCATGCCTCGCGGATTCGCAAAAAGCTCGGTTTGAGAAGCCGTACCGCTCTTGTTAAATATGCCTGTGATAACGGTCTCGCTTGATCATAGTCTTGCTCTGGTTTTGATCTCGAGGTAGGTGTCCACGAGCTTGTCCGAGAGGGATTGCGGCGGGCAATCCAGTATCAAGCAGCCCCGACGTTGCAGGACGCTCAAGGCGAGCTCTCGCTCGTTGAGCAGATCCGTGGCGATGGCCTTGCGGTAGGTGCGCTCGAGCATCTCCTGATCCGAGCTGCTTCCGACTGTTGTGATTTCTCTGGATACGTCGATGATCTGGCGATCTTTCAGGGTTACGCAAAAAGGCAGGTGCCGTCCACTGAGCCTGGCAAGACCGGCTAGCAGAGACTGCGATCCGATCGGGTCGGTCAGATCGGTGAGCACCACTATCAGTGCCCGCCCTTTCTGGGCCGCGGCGAAGTAGGAGAGCATGCCGGCATAGTCCGGCTCGACCATCTTGGGCTCGGCATCGAAGGTGGATTCGAGCATCTTTTTCAGGTAAGCCTTGCCTCTTCTCGGTGGCAGATAGAGCAAGGCTTGCTCGGCGAAGATTCCCAGTCCTACCTGATCGTTGTGGGTGAGACCGGTAAGGGCCAGGCACAGAGCGGCATTGAGGGCGTGGTCGAAACGATTGAGACCTTCCAGATCGGAGAGCATCATTCGACCGGCATCGATGAGAATCAGAAGCCTCTGCTCCTGCTCTGCCTCGAAGGTGCGCAGGACAGGACGATCGCGCCGGGCGGTCGCCTTCCAGTCGATAGCTTTGATATCGTCTCCCTCGGTATATTCGCGAAGCGAGGCGAAGTCGGTTCCCTGGCCTCTCTTTCTCTGGTGCAGCTCGCCCAGCTCGGTGGAGTGCGCCAGCTTGATAGAGAGCTCGTATAGCTTTTTCAAATCCGAGAAGACTTTTACTGTTTCCCCGGCCTCGATCCTGACTTGTCTCCAGAAAAGTCCCAGGAAGCTCAGGTAACGGATATTGATATTGCCGAATTCATAGGCTCCCCGTCGCATGGGTTTGAGCTCGTATTCCATCTCGCTTGTGGAGTTGCCCTTGAGCTCGAATTCGAACTCTTCGACATTGCTCTCGATGGCTTGCGGAAAGTCGTCTTTGAGCCTCATTCTCAGATTGGCTGTTCCGGAATTTGTCACCCGCAGGGAGACAGCGTTGGTGCGGCCTATGGAGAGCCGATCCTGCACCAGCCGGGCGGCCATGATGAATGATGGTCTCTGGGTGAGCTCGTAGTCGATGACCAGGAGGACCAGAATGATGAAGTCGACGGTGATGCCCAGGGTGTGCAGAGGCGGGTAGAAAGTTGCCAGGGCGAAAGGAAGGATCGCCAGGCTGAGGAGTACATACAGTCTCGGGCTTGCAATCATCTCGGAACGGGGATCTGGCGCATGAGGTTGGCAATCACCTGGCTCATGGTGACACCGTCGAGCTCCGCTTCCGGTGTCAAGATGAGACGGTGGCGGAGCACCGGCTCGGCTACGAACTTGACATTGTCGGGGGTGACAAAGTCTTTGCCTTCGATGGCGGCATGAGCTTTAGCTGCTGCCAGCCAGGAGAGGGCCGCTCTCGGGCTGGCTCCCAGCTGCAGGTCGGAGAGGTTGCGTGACTTCTGGATCAGTCCGGAAAGATAGTCGATGATGCTGTCTTCCACGCTGACATGTTCCAGTTCCCGGCGGCATGAGCAGATCTCGGTCTCGCTGGCGACCGCTTCGAGGCGGGGCGAGTGTCTGTGATAATCGCCTTTCTGCCAGTTCTTGAGCATTGTCTTTTCGGCATCGGGGTTTGGATAGTCGATGACGATCTTGAGCATGAAACGGTCGAGCTGGGCTTCCGGGAGGGGGTATGTGCCTTCGAATTCGATGGGGTTCTGGGTGGCGACTACCATGAAGAGCTCGGGCAGGCTTTCTGTCTTGCCTTCCAGGCTCACCTGCCGCTCTTCCATGGCCTCGAGAAGAGCCGATTGGGTCTTGGGCGGGGTGCGGTTGA
>JAGQHH010000334.1 GCA_020431945.1 Cyanobacteria bacterium HKST-UBA02
TGCCCGGCATTGGTCAGGAAGAAAGCCAGCGCCTGCTGATAATAAGCAGTCCCGGGTTCCGAGGAGACCAGGACCCTGGACATATACTTTCTTGCGTTCTCTGTATCACCGAGCCCGATACGGCACAGGGCGGCATAGTAATTGATCGAGTGAGCACGTGGGCTTTTGTCCGCCAGCGGTATCAGGACTTTTGCCGCCTGGTCGTAAGAGCCTTTCTGATAGAGATCGATCCCTGCTTTCGCCGGATTGGCCTTGCCGGCGGAGTCGCCCGGAAACGACAGAGTCACCGCCAGTAAAAGCGCCCATAGCGATCCAGTAATGGCACCGACGTTTCTCATTTTACTTCTTCTGAGCGCGGGCCCAGGAGTCTTTGAGAGTGACAATCCGATTGAATACCAGAGCGCCTTCCTTGCTATCCACCATATCGACGATGAAATAGCCACCACGCTCGAACTGGAAGCGATCTCCGGGCTTGGCCTCACCCAGGCTGCGCTCGACCTTGGAGTCTTTCAAGACCTGTAGAGCTTCGGGGTTGATGGCATTGAGAAATTCGCTGTCTTTACCTGTAGGCGGTGACTCCAGACTGAGGAGCCTGTCATAGAGCCTCACTTCGGCGTCCACCGAATGTCTGGCGCTCACCCAGTGGATGGTGCCTTTCACTTTTCTGCCGATGGGATTGTTGCCGGATCTCGTCTCGGGGTCATAAGTGCAACGAAGCTCGACAACATTGCCGGCATCGTCTTTGATGACATCGGTGCAGGTTATGCAATACGCATAGCGGAGGCGCACTTCGGCTCCCGGCGCCAGGCGGAAATAGCCTTTCACCGGCTCGAGCATGAAGTCGTCCTGCTCGACATAGATCTCTTTGCAGAAAGGCACTTTACGCGAGCCTTCCTTGGGAATATCGTGGGGCCAGTATGAAGCATCCAGCTCTTCGACCTGATCCTCCGGATAGTTCTCGATCACCACTTTCAGTGGCTTCAGTACAGCGAAGACCCGGGGGGCTTTCTGATTGAGATCGTCCCGGATCGAGAATTCGAGCTGAGCCATGTCCACTGTGCTGTTGGCTTTCGCCACCCCGACACTGGCGCAGAAAGAGCGGATCGCTTCAGGCGTATAGCCCCGGCGGCGCATGCCGGCGATGGTGGGCAGTCTCGGATCGTCCCAGCCGCTCACATGCTTGCCTTCCACCAGCTCCAGGAGCCGGCGTTTGCTCATCACCGTATAGTTGAGATTGAGCCGGGCAAACTCATACTGTCTGGGACGGCTGGGGAACTTGGCATAATCGATGAGATTGTCGATCATCCAGTCGTAGAGCTCACGGTTGTTCTCGAACTCCAGGGTGCAGATACTGTGGGTGATGCCCTCGATGGCATCCGAGAGCGGATGGGCATAGTCGTACATCGGATAGATGCACCAGGCATTGCCGGTCATATGGTGCTCTTTGTGCCGGATGCGATAGAGGAGCGGATCGCGCATCTTCATATTGGCATTGGCCATGTCGATCTTGGCTCGGAGAACATGTTCGCCGTCTTTGAACTCGCCTTTGCGCATACGTCTGAAGAGATCGAGATTCTCTTCCACCGAGCGCGACCGGTGCGGGCTCTCTTTGCCCGGGCTGGTGACCGTACCGCGATATTCGCGGATCTCCTGATCCGTGAGGCTGCAGACATAGGCTTTGCCTTCTCTGATCAGATGCTCGGCATAGTCATAGAGCTTCTCGAAATAGTCGCTGGCATGAAAGAGGTTGTCCCATTCGAAGCCCAGCCAGCGGACGTCGTCTTTGATGGCGTCCTCGTAGAGGGTGTCTTCCTTGGTGGGGTCGGTGTCGTCGAAGCGAAGGTTGCAACCGGTGCCGCTTCCGGGAAGTCTTTCCTTGTAGTCTCTTGCCAGACCGAAATTGAGACAGATGGCCTTGGCATGCCCGATATGCAGGAAGCCATTGGGCTCTGGCGGGAATCTGGTGAGCACTTTCTGATGGCGCCCGGCTTCCAGGTCGGCGTCGATGATGTCCCGGATGAAATCACCGGGCTTGGCAGGAGCGGAAGGAGGCGGGGACGAAGTCATTGGTGTACCTGTTGTAAACTGGAAACCCCCTATTTTACAGTAAAAATCCCGGAAGACGGCACCGGCCGGGCTTAATGTGAATGAAGGCGCCCGTAAGGCTGGCCTGAAGCCCCCGGGACTCGTAACAGATTGGTGAGGTCCGATCTTTAGAGGAAGACCTGCCAATAGAATGAAATCATGCAATCTAAGTTTCTGACAGCTTTCAAAAACGACATAGCTTCCAAAACTCCCGGGCTGCTCGTCTATCTCAACCTGGCCGACACCCTGAGACTCAATATCCATCTCGGTCACCAGGTCGTAGACAGGGTCATCGAGGATGTTACCAGGGGGCTTTCCGACTCGGTTGGTTCAGGCGGCGCGAGCAAGCGAGTAGCAGGCGATATCTGGCTTGCATTCTATGAAACCTCCGATTTCCCGCGGCTCGCTTCTTTGCTCCAGGAGCTTACCAGAACGGACGGCATCACCCTTGGCTGGAAGGCTACCGGCGAAAAGGACGGAGAGACAAAGATTTGCGAGCGAACTGTAAGAACCGAGATTACCATCTCCTGCCGCTGCCTCTATCTAGATCTGGCATCCACCGAGGCTTTCGACGAGCAGATCGAACTGATGAGCAGTCATTACTGGAAAATAAATCCCGGGGTTCCTGAGACTCTAGACACTGCCATGGCAAGTCCTGAAGTCCGGTGGTGCAGCGTGAAAGCTTATCCGAAAGAATATCCGTCCTGTCCTTTCTGCCAGGGCAGGGAATTCGACTGGACCGACGGCGACACCACAATCTACGGAGCGTCCGGCGACTGCCTTTCATGTGGCGCCGACGTCGATTTCAGGGGAGTCGAATTCACAGACTGATCGACGGTAGTGTGGAGATCACCATGGGCCCGGGAGTGTGGAAGATATATTCTCTGGTCTATGAAATTCGAAGTACCCTGTTTGTTGACCGTCATAGTCACGGTTGGACTGATTGCTCTGGCCTATCTGGCGGCCGAAACGAGCCTGATTGGTCGCTTCAACATCCACCTGGGTAATAACCGGGCAGCTGTCGAGTGCCTGGACTACTATCTCGCCAGGCACCCGAGTGATGCCGAAGCCTATGTCTATAGAGGATGGGCATTTCTCAATCAACAAAAATACAAGCGTGCAGTAGTCGATTTCAACGAAGCAATAAGACGAGATCAAAAATTGGTCAACGCCCATTTCGGAAAAGGTATCGCCCTTACAAGCCTAAATGAACCAGAGCGCGCTTATCTTGAATATTCGGAGGGAATCGAGTTAGCTCCGAATGAAGCATCGCTTTTTTACAACCGTGGCTGCTTGACTCATATGAAGGGAGACTATGCACTTGCCATCGCGGATTATGACAGAGCCTTGAAACCTATAGAAAATAACAGGTACTACGAGAATCGGGGACTGGCCAAGTATGAACTCAGGGACTATCGAGGAGCCCGAAAAGACGCTGAAAAAGCCATTGAGCTGAAACGAGATTCAGATAAGGCTCACTGGATCCGCGGGATTGCACGATTCAAGGATGGTGAGAAGGAAGGCGGAATCAGCGATGTAACTCGAGCTATAGAACTCGATCCTACCTATGTGAACTACAGACTTGAGCGAGCTGAATTCTGCGCTGCCCTTCACGATTGGGGCACAGCAATTCGAGACTGCGACGAAGCAATCAGGATAGATAACGACAACGCTTATGCATATTACCTGCGTGGGAACTACTGGATCGAACTAGGTCTTCACGAACAGGCACGTGTAGATTTCACCAGGGCTATCGAACTCGATCCGGATTACGTGGCTGCGTATATCCAGAGAGGACTCGTCTATGAGGGAATGAAGCGTCCGGCCATTGCCAGAAGAAACTACGAGTTCGCTCTGGCACTGAATCCCAATATTGGCTTGTCCCATACAAGACTGGCAGCTCTCATGGACGATACGGAAAAAGCTCTGTCTGAGTACAATCTCGGTCTTGCTCTCGAACCCCGATTGACTTGCGGCCGGATAAACAGGGCCGTTATATGGAAAGAAAAGGGAGACACTCTAGGCTGGAAGCAGGAACTCGATAAGGCGATTGAGGGAAATCCCGATATCGCTTATTCATGGCTTGAGTGCAAGGCACGAATGAGAGGCGACAAGGAGGAGACCAGAACCTGGAGGGACGCGATGCTTGCTGTCGATCCCTGTTCCTGCTGGGCTCTCTCGGACCGTGCTTATGTGAAGGAGAAACAAAAGGACTTTGCAGGCGCGATCGCTGATTTCGAGCTGCTGAGGAAATCAAACCCGCGTGGTTTCGACTCATACGCTGGCATAGCCGAGACAAAATTGTCCATGAACGACTTCAATGTAGAGGCGGCGCTTGACCGTGCGATCGAACTCAATCCTTATGAATCATGGTCTATTGGAACTAGAGGATGGCTCAAGTTTAGACGAGGAGACTATGCCGGGGCAAAAATCGATCTGGACCGGGCTATAGAGCTTGATCTGGACAACGGGGTCAGTGCATGTGCCTTTGCCACCCGCGCACTTCTCCAGCTCGAGACTGGCAAAACACAGCTGGCGGACGCAGATCTAGCCAGGGCAGTCAGTATTAAGCCTGATTTGCCCTGGGTTGTCTATGCAAACGGCCGCTGGCAAGAATGGAAGGGAAACAGGAAGAAAGCTCTCGAAGAATATGACAGGGCAATTGAGCTAGGCCCAGGTCCTGATGCTTATGCATTTTTCCTGCACAGAGCGACACTACTGAAAGAACTGGGTGAACACCAGAAAGCATCCAGAGACCTGGACAGAGCCATCAGTGAAGAAGGTAACCATGCTGCATACCTGACCCGAGCGCGGTGGCGCTTGGAAGCCTGCAACTTCTACGGTGCCTTGCAGGATGCAGTGCACGCAGCTATGCGACAGTAGCCTTAGAGCCGGAGTTCAGGACTTGGCGCCCACTTCCGACTTGATCGGGGCGTTCACCCACTCCAGGGCCCGGGCGTAGTCTTCGGCGGCGAAGGCATGGACTTCGCAGGGCATCATGGCTTCGCCGAGGCGAGCGGCCCACTTGGACCATTTCGGACCGCCGACGATGGCCATACGCTCGAAGTCATGACGATGGGTGAGACCGAACTTGGTGTCATCCCACATGGCATGAACTTCCATACCATGGAACTCTTTGCCGAAGTCCACGAGCATACGAGCTTTGCCGCATTCTTTGATGACTGCTTCCAGAGTCGGAATCAGGACATGCTCATAATCGTGGTGAGTGAGCTTGTCGGTGACTTTGAAACACATGCAATTGCCTTTGCTGTCCGAGGTCACCTCGATGGAGTCTTCCTTGGCGGTGCGCAGCCATTCCCGGGCAGCGCCAAGGTCATTGAGCTTGAACTGTCTGACCCGGCAGGGGAAGGCCGGGGTGATCATGCTCGAGATCTGTTCGATCCATTTCTCATCGGCGACCAGAGCCGCATGGGTGATGTCGCCCTGGTGACGGAGCAGATCAGGAAGGAGTCTTTCTTTGAAGATGGCGAAGTCGAAGCCCTCGAAAGAGATGATCTCTTTCAGAATCCGCACTTTCTTGTGCTTTTCGAAGAAAGCCAGGGCTTTCTCGGCGAATTTATGATATTCCTCGGCGGTGATCTTTCCGTCGATTGAGAATTCGATGATATTGGTGTCGGGAATCTCTCTGTAATCGATCATTTTCTCTCCCCCTCGGGTTTGTAGCTGCTCCGGCTCTTCCAAATTGTCGCGCAGCAGAACCTGATTGACGTCTGCTAATCGGCTGATTCTGAGCTTTTCAAGCCCGCCGAAAGGACGACATACAAAGGTATGATTATTGCAAAATGCTGCAAGATCAGGCGCCTGTCCGCCCGGAAATCGGGGTCCGGGGATAAGATGGATAAAGCGTTGGTTTTTTAATCTCGTGAACGCGCTACCCGCGTGTGCTTCAGTGCGTGGGCGGGGCGAGTTCGCGCAGTCGATGGCGTCTCGAAACGCCGTCGAGGAGGGCGGATGAATTTATTTGGATGGAACAACAAGAAGAAAGCCGAAGGCGCCGAGCCCCGTCAGGACGGCGGAGACACGGCAGTCTGCGAAATGGAGTCTTTCTCGGAGCCCTTTGTAAGCAAGAATCTCACGGTCTTTCTCCTGCGTGGAAAGGACCTGGAGGGTGTGCCTGAGTGCCTCACCCTGGAGGAAGCCCTGGAGCAGGGCGTCGTGGTTGTAGAGGAGACCGGGGTGGTCAATACTCTCAGGGTCAAGAATACCGGGAAAACACGGGTCTTCATACAGTCCGGGGATATTCTCAAAGGCGGGAAACAAGACCGGGCGATAAGGGAAGATCTCGTTCTCGAGCCCGAATGCGACTTCGTGTCCATTCATGTATTCTGCGTGGAGCGGGGACGATGGCGCAAACGCGGGCTGGAGGACGATAGTCATTTTTCTCACTCCGGTCATCTGACCACGGGCAAGGACTTGAAAATGGCGTATCGGTACGGAGCCGAGCAAAATGCGGTCTGGCAGGAAGTGAGCAACTTCCAGGCCAAGGCAGCTCGCAGTGCCGGTGTCAGCAATGAAGATGTGACCAGCGATGCTTCGCCCACCAGTCTCAATCTCACCCTGGACAATCAGAAAGTGAGCGAGAGCACTTCCGAGTATCTCGAGAGCCTCAAGGACATAACCACCGGAAAGAATGACGTGGTGGGCTTTGCCTTTGCAATAAACGGCAAGTTGAGTGAGGTGGAGGTCTATCCTTCATCGGCATTTTTCCGGAAGATGTGGCCGAAGCTGATTGCCTCGGCAGCCCATGAGGCATTTTGCGAGAGTTTTCATAAAACCGACGATGCCTCGACATCGGTGGAAGGACTGAAAGAGCTCATGAAAGAAGTCGAGCAGTCGCAGGGACGAGAGTTGAGGTCCTCAGCGAAGAGCCGGACCGTTGTACGTGAGACCGATCAGACTGTCTTCTTCGAGTCGCTTTATGGAAACCCCGAGGAAGGGGAGCTGTGGATGCACCGCAATTATGTGAGCCGCCAGGGAGAGAGCCTGTCAAGACAGGGAACGTGATACCATTTCACCTGTCTGTCTGATTTGAAATAGGTTTTCCCAGAGCCGGAGCTGCATGCGTCTTCCAGAAGGCTGGTATTTGATCGGCGAGTCCAGAGAGGTGCCGGAGGGCAAACCGGTCTTCATGAAAAGATTCGGCCGGGAGCTCTGCCTGTTCCGGGATCATGAGAAGCTTTCGATTCTCCATGACCGGTGCCCGCACCGCTCAGCCAGCCTGGCCGGCGGCACCCTGTCCGACGGCTGTGTAGTCTGCCCTTTCCACGGCTTTCGTTTCGACAGCGAGGGAAGCTGTACTCTGGTGCCCGAGACGAAAAAGGCCGCTCCGAATCTAAAAGCGGAGTCTGTCGCCTGCCTGGAGAGACACGGTTTCATTTTCGCGTTCCATGGCGCGAACGCCACCGGCGAGCCGCCCTGGTTCTCCGAGATCGATGGTGGTCTGGCGCACAGTACACTGGTTTCGACCTGGAGCACTCACATAACCAGATGTGTCGAGAACCAGCTCGACTATGCGCATCTCCCATTCGTGCACCGCAATACCATAGGCGGCGGCACCGATCCGTCACGACCGGTGTTCTTCGAGCTCGAAAGCGATAGTATCAAAATGTATACTGACGAGAAGAAGAGCTCATTTTTCCATTTCAAATTCAACAATGTCTGGCTGCTCAATATTCTGCCCGGGAGATTTCTGCAATTCCTGGCATTCGTGCCTGTGGACGAGGAAGAGACAAGGCTTTATTTGAGGGCTTATCAGGGATTCTGTACTCTGCCCCTGTTGAAGACCTTACTGGGTGTTCTGATAAACTTCCAGAATCAGTACATTCTCAATCAGGACAAGAAAGTGGTAATGAGTCAACTTCCCCGGTCGGTCATGGACACCGATGACGAGCATCTTTATCCGAGCGACAGAGGAATTGCGCACTTTCGAAGCCGCTGGCGGGAGCTTACCGGGCAATGAAGAGATTTTTTTTTCATATCAGAATTCTCTTGCTGGTGCTCCTGATGGCACCGGCAATCTCTTTTGGCGCCGAAAGCGGTGATAAAGACTGCCTGAAGGTCCTTGCCGGAGCAAAATCCATTCAGACCGAGATTCTCAATCAGGCGACCAGGAGCACCATATTTGCTGCTTACAAACAAGCCCTGAAGCTCCGTCTCGATCCCATGGGCAAGGAGCTGGATGATCTAATGAAAAACGGCAGTCCCGCCGGCCGTATCTATGCTTGTTTCATAGCCTGGGAGCTGGATTATCCGGCCGGTCTGGCCAGATTCGAGAAACTCCGGAAAGACGATTCCAAAGTCCTCTACCGGGGCGGCTGCACCATCGAAGAGACGACCGTATCCAAAATCGCTTCGGAGTTTCTCGTTCAACACCACTACAAAGATTTTCCAACTTCTATATTCTGCAAACTGCCAATGAAAATTGATCCTGAGAAAAATGCGCCATATTTGAAAACCCTTCGGGAAGCGAAGCTGCTGTCCACCGGTATCGCCGGCGAAGGCGGCGGACAACCGGCCGAATTCGGCGCATATCTGGAAGCTGCTCGCAAAGGAGCCGGCATAAAAGGGGCCCTGGAAGAGATTGTGAGAAAGGGCAGCCCGGCTGGCAAGATCTATGCGGCGGCCCTTGTTTATGCAATCGACCACGACCGTGGGATGGTCCTTCTCCAAGAACTCGAGAAGTGCGGCGATAACCTGACATTCCAGAGCGGCTGCAAAGTGAGCCATGATACCGTGGCTAATGCTGCTCGCTCGCTGCGAACCACCGGTAACTATCTGGGCTTCACCCTCGGTGCCAAGTGAAACAAGTCATTTCTTGTATTGCGCCAGCCATTGTCTGACTTCCTTTTCGTATCGACCTGGGTTTTCATAGCCCATGGGATCTTTCGCCTTCGCGCCGCCGGCTCGGGCAAGACGCTCGAGATAGAGCTTGTAGAAGCGGGCGGCTTCAGCCCGGCGTCCCAGGATCTCCAGGGTTTTCGCCTTGTAGTAATAGCCGGTCACCCAGGTCCGGTCATAGAAAAGCGCTACGTTAAAACCGCATAGAGCCTGATCGTAATGTTTCATCTGCAGATAAGTGAGACCACGAAAACGTCCGGCGAAATCGGATATCGCCTGATCGAAGTCTTTCACCGCCAGGTCGTATTTCCCCAGGACATAGTAACAGCGCCCCCGCATCATGTGAGCCATGTGCGATCCGAGTTTGAGGCGCATCGCCCTGTCGTAGGCCTTCACCGCCTCATCGATCGAGTCGAGATTAATACAGGCAGCCCCCAGGGCGAAATAACCCTGAGCGCTCGGCTCTAAGCTGAGGGACTTTTCCAGATCGGCTTTTGCTTTCTCGGCTTTCTGGAAATAAACCAGTATTATGCCTCGCCCTCGATATGCTGCAGCATTGTCAGGCTCGCGCTCGATCAGTCGGTCGAACTCTTTGAGAGCTTCCTGGCGCTTTCCCGATCGAAGCAGGCTCCAGGCATGCCGGCTCAGCTCGGCGGTGTCACCACCGGTCTTCGCCGGTGCAGGCACCATGCTTCCGAGAACACAGACAGATATAAAAAACAGAGCCGGCAGGAGACGATGTCGAGGAAAGGTCATCGAGGCTTATTCCACGCCCGCCAGGATCTCGCCAAGTTTGTCCGCCTTGCCTGCCTTTTTCGCTTCCGCCTCGAAATCATCGAGGTTGGCGCTCAGGTCGGCGATTGACTGTCTCCAGGATTTGAGCTGGTCGAAGACTCTTCTGTTCTCACCGCTCTTCAAAAGAGCCTCGAATTTCTCATAGTCACAGGTGGCAAGCTCGGGATCGTTATTGCCATTGCTAGTGGTGACCGCCGGCTTGCCGAGAAACTCGGCGGCTCTGTCCACCTGTCTTTTGAGCATAGCGGCGAGATCGCGCCAGCGGCAGGCTTCCTGAGCAGCTTGCCGGCGTCCGATCTCAGAGCTCACATATTCGTCGAATTTCGATGCGGGCCAGTCCCGGAGCTTCTCCAGGGCCTCGTGGGAAAAAACGAACTGTCTCTCCTCACCGGTCATGGGCATCGGGGTGGCTAGAAGCATCCGCTCCCTGGTCCATTCGAACTTTTCTTCGTTGGGATCGACCTCATGGCTGACCACCCCGTCATCACCTGGACTTTCCACGGTTCCCGGATCTCCCTGATTACCCTTATCTGTCTGATCACCGTGGGCACCGAGATAAGAGATCCCGGCAGTGATAATCAGGGTCAGTATGAGAGTAGCGGCGAATTTTCTAGCGTCCATGAGCTCGATCCTAACATTTCAACCGCCCGACCGTTTCGGTTTATACCCCTGTCCGGCTAGCTCCTGCATAACCCGGTCACGTTGATCGCCCTGAATCTCGATAGAGCCGTCCTTCACGGTACCACCGCTGCCGCAGACCTGTTTGAGCCTGGTAGCTAGCCGATCGAGCTCCATGGCATCGAGGAGCAGACCGCTTATCACAGTGACTTTCTTGCCCCGCCGTCCTTTCGATTCGAGACCGACCCTGACTCTCGATTTACCGGGATCTGACGGCGCCGGAGGCGGTGCCTCTTTCTGGCGCGGAACCCGGGCGCCGCCTTTCATGATCAGGCGCACCAGCAGATTGGCGATATGTCTGGCAAGAATCGAATCGGCGTCCGGACCGGCTCCTGCATTCCAGGTTTCGACTTCGATATCTCTGCTTTTTGAGGGCAGCTCCAGGGGAGCTGAGCCTTCACGATGGATCAGGATCAGGATGCTGCCTGAATCAGCGCCGGTGATATCGCCTGAGCTCGACGCAGTATAGACGAGCTCCATCTTCTCGCCTTCGGCAAGGAAGATCTCTCTTGCTCTATCAGCAAGCTCACCGCCGTCGTTTGAAACGAACAAAATGGACTTGTCCACGTTAACTCCTCTCCATAAGAGTAGAAAGAATCAGGCTGTAGACCTTGACGATATCCCCGGGCGCATGACCTGCACCTATATATAGCTTCTTTCCCTCGGTACTCTCTGCGCAGATACCGCTCACTTTGAGGACCTCCGAGCTGGTTTGCCGCCTCGTCCATGGACCAAACGGAGC
Source organism: Cyanobacteria bacterium HKST-UBA02 (assembly GCA_020431945.1). The sequence goes on from JAGQHH010000334.1 coordinate 11,159, forward strand.
AGATTCGATCTCCCGGGGATCTAAAGGAAGATCTGGGGGCAGAGCTGATTCTTTATCTTCAGCCAGAAGCGAATCACAGAGCACTCTCGCTCTCGGGTCGACGATCTCGAGATTGGCAAGACTGTCTAGAGGGAGCGACTTCGAGAAGGGAATGAAGAACAACAGATGAGTGACCGTCAGCTTACCCTGATCGATAGTCACGCGCTCTCTCTCGGTCAGCCAGTATAGCCCGGATAAAAGAGCTCCTGCGATGGCTATTGCAGCTGCCTCCAGATACATCTTCAGCGACAGGACCGGCAATGTGATTCCCAGGAAAACAAGAAAAATAATCATGTCATCCATCTGGGGCTGTCGAAGCCCGAACTTGATGGTGAGTTTGCGTCCTTCTCGCACTGGAGAGACGGTCAAACGGTCTGTGGTTGGCAGTGGCAGAGCCTCTATGGCCGGCACCTTCAAATTTTTGAGACGGTGGCTCAGGGGGATCTCGAATTCGTCCGGGGCTTTCAGAACCGGTGCACCGGATGTGGAGTCGAGAAGCGGCAGATTGATGAAGGCGGCAAGCTCCCTGGCTGTGCTGCAGGCATTGGAACTGTCGCCGGTCTCAGCGATAATGGTCTCGCCGCCTGTTTTGAGCTTGACCCCGACGCTATAAAGCGTAGTGTAGCTGGATCTGCCGGTGGACTGAAGCCTGGGCGATACGAAAATGTGCTTGATACCATCTCTCATGAATGTCTCTTTGAGATCAGGCACCATTAGATTCTCCTCGAACAGCATGGTGCCATCTATCGAATTAATCACTGTTCGATAAGGGGCCTTGCATTTCACCGCCCCGACAAAGAACATGACCGTTCCCAGAAGGGCGAGACCGCCTCCGGTCTCCATACCCATATAGAATCCAATCCAGATGAATAGAAGTCCGAGAATAAACATGAGAAGGTAAGTCACGAAGCTGCGGGCGCTGCTGCGGCTGATTATCATGATCGAGTCTCTCGGTCTATCGACGACAAGTCTCACAGACTGTCACCGGGGACCGACTTCTTTTCAGTCGTCGCGATCATCGTCATCGTCGTCGTCGTCATCGTCGTCGTCATGATCGCGACCTTTGTCAGAATCGAGTTTCGGATGGTTCTTTCGCACATCTTTGTGCCTGTCGTGATCATCGTGATCATCATCATCGTCGTCGTCATCATCATCGTCATCGTCATCGTCGTCTTTATCCCGATGCTTCTTCTTCTCAGGCTCGGGGGCGATCCGATTGACTGAAGGCGGTGGCTCTGCCGGGGAGGTTTCGGTGGGCACAGGATCTCTATGTTCCAGGTGGACATCGATCTGTTGAATATCGTCAGGCTCGGACATATCCGTATGCTGAGCCGGCTCTGGCTCGGTCAAAACCGATGAAGCCGGTATCTCTGTTTTGACAGGCTCATCTGTCACTGCTGGTACTTCTACAGTTGGTGTTTCCAAAGTTTCCACCGGAGTCTCGACTGTTTCTGATGGCGCTTCTACAGAAGGCGTTTCTACAGTCTCGACTGGTTCTACTGATTCGCTGCGCTCTGAATCCGTCGAGACTCCGGCCACAGGAGCTGCCGGAAGTCCGAGATTGACTGCCTGACCCATGGTGGCGATACAGGCGATGATTCCCTGGACCGGCGCGAATACACGTGGCGGCAACTCCCTCTTGACCTCTTTCACGACTCCCATCTTGCCTGCGCTTATCACCGAGGGTCTTTTGCTCTCGTTGTTCTCCGGTCCGAAAGTGCAGCCATAGAGATTGACCCACATGGCTTTTTCCACCGAATGCATACGCATCCCTTTGACATCCGTCACCTTCACAGTTCCATCCGGGAGCTGGGCGATGGCGAAAGTGACAAGCTTCTCTAACCCGAGAGAGTCGACCTTGTCATTGCCGGTGGAGCTCTCGAAACGACTGGGGGACTTGATACTGATTTTGTGACCGCTGGTATCTCTGGTGACCACCACCACTGCCTGGTTGGATTTCAGTGCGTTTGCCGTGCCGGTGCCGAGACTGTCGAGCTCGACCACCTTGCAAAGAGATGAAAGGGTGGCGTACTCCTTCTCGAGATCCGGATCGGAGAGACCGCTCTGCTTGCAGAGAGTAACTGCACGATCGAGATAGGACGCAGCCTCGTCGAATTTCTCCTGCTCCCGGCAGGCTCTGGCGATACCGACAAGAGAGGACAGATAGCTTGCGGTGCCGGTCTCCCCGGCTTTTTCCAGCTCCGAAAGAGCGCGGGAAAAACTGCTCTGGGCCCGGGAGAATTTCCCAGCCTGGATGGCGCTTTGCCCGTCACTGACGAACTTGTCGGCCCTGGCGCCGGCGCATGCCGGAAGGGCAAGGCTCAATGCGAGCGCAGGGGTTAAAATAGCAGTTACTGATATTTTCATAGACCAGAATTATAAGGTGAAAGCATGAGTTTCGGTTCGAGCGTGCGGGATCAAGTATTCGAGGTGATTGTCAGGCAGGCTCTTGCCGGGGCACCCTGGCGGCAGATCTGCGCCGGTCCCATGCAAGTCAATAATATCAGCGAAGATGAAGTGCAGGCTGAGGTCGATCGCCGGCTGCACGGATTCGAGGGTGTTCTGAACGAAGAGCAGCAAGCAGGGCTTCATGCCTATCTCGAAGCCTGGCAGGAGACTCTCAAGATAGACAAGAAGCGGGATCAAAAGAACCTGCCTGCCGGTGCTGAAGAAGCAGTAACATCGCTCTACGGACTCCTCGGTCTTCCGAAGCCGGCGATCATCTACTGTCAGAGCCCCACCAGATTCTTTGTCTTCCTGTCGATCTTGAGCGAGCTGGAGAAGCGGAATCTGACTCCCGGCGATTATTCTTCGGATCTTTCGGTTCTTTCCTCGACCAGCGACTGGCTCGATTCAATTCGTGGCGGCGATCAGGACGAAGATTACTGGCAGCAGCTCAGCAACGATATCGACAGAGTGGTCAACGCCTCCCTCTGCCTTCCGGGCAAGTATCTGGGCG
>JAGQHH010000335.1 GCA_020431945.1 Cyanobacteria bacterium HKST-UBA02
TTCAATCGTCGGACTTTGAGCAAAAGGCTCTAGCTTTTGTTGGTGCTAGTGGCAGGGTAACTAGGTGGATTGGGACAACTATTCCCGTCGAGCTGTTTGTTGACCTTTCCGAACCTGCTCGAAAGATGGTTTCTGGACTTGCCGGAACGGCCATTGCTGTCGAAATCTCGATTCTCAAAGGGCGTCTCTTCATATCATGTCTATCTACCGAGAATGATATGCCGACCCTTAGAAATCAAGTGGAAAATAGTGTTCGATTCGTACTTAACTCATTCGGGTTCTTGAATGGTCTTTGGATTGACATCGATTTACGGTATGTAGTGGAGAATGACAATTCGCTTGCTTCGTTTTCTACCGGTAATGAAGCAGTAAGGATTAACACCTCTAAATTTAGTCTTAACTTTAATGAGTTGGCCGTTCTTTGTATGTGCCCATATCTCGACTTTGCCATCTCAGACTATTCAAATGCTTTGAGAGTAGCACTTGATACTGGATTTTTCTGTTATCGAGCGGTTGAGGCGGTTATGCAGTCATTTAAGGTTCGTTCTATGACAAGTAAGGATTCGCAGGCTTGGAGCGCAATGAACAAGTCCTTGAATCTTCAGTCTAGCTACGTAATGAATTTGATAAAGCCTCTTGCTGATCCCCGACGACACGCTGATCCCACTTTTACGATAACTGACTCCGAGCGAACAGCTTGCCTCATAGCATGTTCCAATGTGATTTACAGGTATGCTAAGTTCCTTCAGATAAAGGAGAGCGACTTAAAGGTTAGCGACTATCCAATTCTCCAATAGTTCTTCTGCAGTTTCCAATTGCTGACTCGTTTTAGACGCTTTTTCGCCTAGCCTTTGTTGTCAGTGCCCCCATGTGGGGGGCACTGATTTTGTCTTTTATTTCTAGCGCTTGTGATTTAATCCTCTTGATGGCGAATGGTATCACCGTTGTAGTAATCATCTCGTGCGATGACCTCTGCATCCAAATCTGTCTGAGCACATAATTTCAGTTTTCGCTCCCTTCTTCGCCAGGAGGGTTGCTAGTCCATCCCAAAAGGGGATCCTATGTTTTACCGCAAAGCGAATTTGGTTGCTGTTCGAACTCTCGGTTTAGCTATCGTCTTGATCCTAAACTCTGGATTCACTTTTGGAAGGGCGAAACTCCACAATTCGGTCGCGACTTTTTCCGAGGCGGCTACGGTTTCAATTGCTTCCGTGAGGGAATTTTATTCCGGCATCAATGACTTTCATAGATGGGCGTATCTTGAGCGTGCAAAGATTTCGATTGGTAAAAATGCCGAGCTCGGAGTGGTCCGCAAAAATGGTGCACCGACCGGCCTCGAGAGGATGATCCCAGATGAGTATATAGCGCCTCGATTGATGGTACTTGATGCACTGGCGAAGTACAGCAGTAATCTGGCTAAGCTTGCCGGCAGTGATGCTCCCGAGCAGGCCGCACAAGCTATCCAAGAGAGCGGGCAACACATCTATGCAATTAGCAAGCAGATTGATGCGCTCAGCAAAGGCCCGTCCTCCTCGACTCTCGATATTGAAAAGTACACAAAGCCCATCTCGAAGTTGGCCGCAATTCTTACAAGAGAAGGAATGGATTGGAAGAGAAATCGAGATTTGAAGAAGAATATTCAAGACGCCGCGCCCTTCGTGAAGGATGCATGCGAGCTCCTTGCAAAGGATACCGACCTTCTTCTTCCATCTACCTACAACACCAAACTAAATGAGGTGCTGACTGGCTATATCACCTATTACAACAATTACCTTTTGACCAAAGGTGATCCGGAGCGGGATCTAGCATCCTATCGATTGAATATGCTGGCGGATATCCGAAGTCTCCAGGAGCGTCGTCTGGCCCTTATGCAAACCAGTCCGAAGGCAGCAATCGAGAAGTTAGCATCTGTGCACCTGAAGCTCGTTGAAGTAGTTCAGAAGAGAGGCAAAAAGCCTAACCTTGACGAGGTGGTAAGCGATATTGATGCCTTTACCGAGTTGGCTAAAGAAGTGTCTGAAGCCATATTTAACCTGCGTGATGCATTTACTTCCCAGAGCTAAGGAGGCGAGCAATGGCAATCACCGAAAAGGACCTGACACGAAAGGACTTTATTGAGTACCTGACGAAGCTGGTCAATGAGTGTCTCGATGAAGCGAAAAATCTAGCTTTGCCGGTAGCCGCCAGAACTGAGCTGTATAGTGTCGGCTGCGATCTAGACGATGAGCTTCAAGTGATTGTCAACGAGCAGTTTGCTGAGGACTCTGAAAAGTTTGTTGCATCAGCAAAGGAAATCGAGAGAGTCGCAAAGAACCTGAAGAAGAATCTCGAACAATTGGAGAACATCGCGAAGACTTTCAAGGCCATTGCCCAGATCCTCGAGGTAGCTGAGGATGTGGCGATAATTGCAGCAGGATATTTCACATAGTGAGTTCCAATATCACCAATGTTGAGGAGCAATTTGTAGGAGTGAGGTCTAGATTATGTCAAACAAGGCGACTGCACGAATATTGTCGCTCGACGGTGGTGGCATTCGCGGAATTATCTCTGCTGTAATTCTTCAAGAGATCGAGAAGAGGACAGGCAAGAGAATATTTGAGCTCTTTGATCTCATAGCGGGAACGTCTACTGGTGGGATTCTAGCTGTCGGTCTTACGGTGCCGGATCATAGCAATCCTACGAGACCCAAGAACACGGCAGAAGCGATGCTCAATTTCTACCTGAATGAGGGTCGAGTCATTTTCGGCGATCGCGCGTGTGCTCCTGAATTGCTTTGGAGAGCTCTCCATCCGTCTGAAAGGATCGAGTCTGTTCTCAAGTCGTGCATTGGCAGTGATGTTTTGATGTCCGAGGCACTCCAGAATATTCTGGTGACGAGCTATGAACTCGAGAACAACATGCCTATGCTCTTCAATAGCCGGAGAGCGAAGTCGGACACAGGGTGGAACTATCGCATGTGGGAAGTCGCCAGAGCTACATCCGCTGCGCCTATGTACTTTCAGCCCTATCAGTTAAAGCGACTCAAGGGAGAGCCCGACCTGGTCGCCGGTAACGATGACCCGGATACGGGTGAGTATGAACAGTGGCCGGTAGACTATTATGCGTTGGTCGATGGTGGCGTTTTCGCGAACAATCCCACTATGTGTGCATATGCGGAGGCGTGCCGGTATCGAGGACCCAAGTACGAAGACTACGTGAATACACAAGAATACTTCGTTGTGTCTATTGGAACTGGAGAAACCAGAAGAGGAATCAAACTCGACAAAGTGCGTGGATCCGCTCTGAACTGGGCCAAAATAACATCAGGAGTTCCTATCATTGACGCGATGTTTCAATCGAATGCAGAAAATGTGGATGCGCAGGCGAGAAAAATCTGTAGCCACAAGCCCGATCAGTATTTCCGCATTCAGACAATCATAGACGAAAAGAATGCTGCATTAGATAAGGTTACTACTAGGAACTTTCGGGAACTGCAGGACTCTGCCAATCGATGGATAGAAAAGAGATCGGAGTACCTGGACACTATATGTAGTCAGCTTTCGAACTTGGCAGCTTCCCCCACTACCTATAGGGAGTAATGAAGACTAGTTCGCCCCTGCAGGGATAAATCCAATTGAGAACCTTTTAGAGTTTAAGATAGCGACTTTGATGGAGACTAGACATTGAAAGTACGTAAGAAAGACTGGCCTACTAGACGATCCCTTCAGGTGTTCGCCTTTGATCCCATGCACGCTCGTTTGTCCGGAAACAAATCAATTCGTTTGAGCGTTCCAAACGAACCACTTAGGGCCGGGCCGGTAGGTGCACGATTACAGGTCATCGACTATGATCCAACCAGGCGAGTTTACTATGAACCTGTGAATCTTGATTCACCTCCGATACTCATGAGAGGCGGTTTGGATCCTAGTGAATCGGACCCAAGGTTTCACCAACAGATGGTCTATGCCGTTGCATCTAAGGTCATGGAGAACTTTGACCTTGCCCTGGGCAGACGGATTAGATTCAAGAGGCGGCGTCCTCTTAGAATATTCCCTCACGCCATTCAGGATGCAAACGCATTCTTTGATCCAAAGCCTCATGCACTTCTTTTCGGATACTTTAGAACTGATCGAAAAAACTATGGTGCCAATCTTCCAGGGCAAACAGTGTTCACATGCCTTTCTCATGACATAATCGCACATGAGACGACCCATGCAATAGTGAACAGGCTTCGTCGGCTATACATGGAGGCTACAAACCTCGATGTACCAGCTTTCCATGAAGGCTTCTCCGACATCGTCGCTATATTCCAACACTTTACGTTCAAGGAGATTCTCCGGGACACAATATTGAGGACGCAAACCGATTTGAGAAACCCAACTCCAATGATCGAGCTCGCTCAACAATTTGGCTATGCTACTGGAGGTGGTCGAGCACTTAGATCAGCTGTTGATGACCCATCAGCCAATTTATATGCTTCAACGTTCGAGCCACATGAGAGGGGATCCGTTCTTGTAGCTGCGGTGTTTGATGCCTATTTCAAGACGTATCAGAGTAGGATTAAGGACCTTCTAAGAATTGCATCTGGAGGTACTGGTATTTTGCCAGCTGGCGACATGCATCCAGACCTCGTAAACCGTATAGCGCTGGAGGCCTCAAGTACAGCGCAGAGTGTACTGAATATGTGTATAAGGGCCTTTGAGTATCTGCCGCCTGTAGACATAACATTCGGTGATTACCTTAGAGCGATAGTAACTGCGGATTACGAGCTTTCTCCCTCGGACGAAAAGGGTCTCCGGGCAAACATGATCGAAGCCTTCAGAGTACGAGGAATATACCCGGAAGCGGTGGCGTCACTTTCTGACGATTCCTTACGATGGCTAGAGCCAGAAGATGACCTAGAAGAGTTCCCGATAAATTTGCTTGGTGACCTGATTCGGGCTGGAGCTGCGGAAATAAACAGATGGGCGTCGCCTGATATGTTCACTACTGAGGAAGAGGACGAAGATGATGGAGAGGAGCCCTACTATATGCCGAGACGTGCTCGTTCTCAACTAGTGTCACAGTTGGAATCCTACGCAGAGAGAAATGCCGACAAGCTACATCTAGATATTACGGATCCTTCAAGACCCATTGCACTGGAAGGATTTCACCCGCAGTTTCGGGTGGCACCACATGGACAATTGCTAGTTGAACTAGTTGTTCAGTACGTGCAGACAGACAAGACGAAACTTGACGGCGGCGTTCCTTTCCGAGGTGGAACAACAGTAGTTGTCTCTGCCGATGGGAAGGTTAAGTATGTAATTTCCAAGCCGATCAATCCTTCGGTTCTCAATCAGGGTCCGTTAAGAGAGTATGCGAGTGATCGATTCGATAGACAGCGTCAATTTGTATCTACCTGGGACTACTTCGATCCAATGCATCCATGGGCTAATCAGTCATACATGAATACTCGTATGGCTCGGATTACAAATCTATCTGCTCTTCATCGGGGGATCCATTAATGAGCCAAGACGAGACTGCAGAGAATTTACTGCAAGCAGATAACACCACAGATATTCTGGGAGATTCTGTTTCTATTCGAATGTACAATGTAGGCTTCGGAGATGCCTTTCTCGTCAGGTTCCCCACGCAGGAGGGAGTTAAGAGCATTCTGATCGACTGCGGCGTTCACTTCGCTGGCAAGAGCATGAATGATATAGAAGATATCGTCAAAGATATCATTGATACTGTGACAATTGACGAGCAGCCAATCATTGATATCGTAGTCTGCACACACCGACATCAGGACCACGTCTCCGGATTTGCGTCCAAAGCCTGGGATGCGGTTGAAGTAGGCGAGATATGGATGCCATGGACGGAGAATCCGTTAGATTCTAATGCCAAGGCGATAAATTCAGCACAGAGTCGCGCTGCTATACACCTTGCGAGAATGGTTGAAGGTGATCTGGTGAAGTATCAGAATGGATCGGAGGAATCTCAGCATCTCCATTGGATCAGGAAGCTTGCATTCAATGCCCTGAGCAACGAGAAAGCGATGCGATCGCTTCATCACGGCTTCAAAGGAGCGCCTGTCCGAAAGTTTCTCCCATATCTGGAGGACGAGCGGCGGAGTTTCAGTGTAACTCAGATTCCAGGGCTGATAGTTCACGTCTTGGGACCGTCAAGGGATCCCAAAGTAATTAAGCATCTAAATCCACCAGTGATACAAAGTTACCTGAAGCTTGTGGATGAAGCCGGATCTTGGAAGGATAATCCAATCGTTCCATTCCCGGATGGATGGATCATAGATGAAGAGGACTTAGCCACCGCATGCGATGAATTTGTACTTGATGATCGTACGAAGAGCTATCTTGAAGCTTTCGACAGCGATTACTCGAAAATTGTTGCTGCTTCGCTGGATAAGGCCATCAATGGAACGAGCCTAGTGTTGATATTCGAGTTCGGCGGTGCACTTCTCTTGTTCTCTGGTGATGCACAGTGGGGAACGTGGAACGCAGCACTGGAAGACGAAGAGTGGCGAGAGTTGCTGTCTCGCATATCCTTTTATAAAGTTGGTCATCATGGTAGTCACAATGCGACGCCAGTTTCATTTGTTGAAGAGGTTCTGAACACCGATGGGCGTCAATGCTTTGCTATGGTCTCTACAATGGAGATGAAACCATGGCCTAACATTCCTAGACTTCCTCTATTAAGTGCATTGGCAGACAAATCTGTGAGCATTGCTCGTAGTGATCAGCCTGAACAGGTTTCTGCTGAGGACTTCAATACGAATGGAAGCTTGTATATAGAATGCAACGTGCCATTCTAATAGCTAAAGGGAACGATTGGCGGACTAAGGAAGAACTGCCAATTCGAGGTCAAACTCATCTTGTGCTTCCTCGATGACAGCTTTTGCACTTTGAGCATATCCAAATGTGTCATCGACAGCAACCAAGACACCACACCATTCATTTGAAGTTGTCTCCACCCAGCCCCCTGAATCTCCGATGATAGGGACTTTTGCAAGTGCACGTCCAATGATTGGATTGATACTGGAAGAAATCCGCGGCCTTATCTCAATTAGGTTCTCGAAACAAACGTTACTGTTGCCCGGGCAGTAGCGAAGAAGAATGCCCCCAACCATATACGCGTTACTGCCACTGGCTGCTCCTTTAAAGAAAACGGACTCTCTGCATCCTACTTCATCTGCTATTCCCGACACACGGTTGCGAAACATCCCGGTATTCAATTCTATTAAGGCAAAGTCCAGCTTGTTTGTTACGGTACAGTGTGAGTTACAGGTCTCTCCTTCAGGCATAGGATCCGGTGCATTTGAGTATGTGCACGTTCCAATGACTTTTCCCTTTCTCGTAATCATGGAACCTACTGAAGCCACGTGGCCACATGTCGCCGCGTAGATTGTTCCGTGTTGATCCCGTAAAAATCCACCTATCGTGCCATTTTTTCCTCCAGACTCACAGGCATCCCCACCATCTATAGCCATCTTTCCTGGAGATCTCGCTTCCATGATTGCAGGGAAGCTTGCGCTACGAACCAGTTCCAACAGTCTCCTTTGTTCTTCCATGTCACGCCTTCTTAAGGGGCGTGTCACTATCTTTACTATGAACTTGCTCGAAGAGTCAGAAAAGTCCTTTTCGAAGTGAAATTGAAGCATCTCAGTCAAAGCATTCTTGCCTTCGATGTCCACTGTAAGATCGACTGTGGAATCAAAGGGCTCTATAAGAATATTATCAAGTGCCAGGAGTGGGTACCTATACGGACTCCTGAGCATCTCGGAAGAGAGCCCTGTCTGCTCAATTTGATAGATTCGAAGCCAGAGGGGATTTACGTCTAAGACAACACCCTGTACCAATGAACGCTCCATGGCGGTATCAATAAATGACGTTAAACCAGGTAATTCCTCTATGTATTTTTCTAGCTCGTGCATTCTAGCCTTCCTCAGGACACCAAATCAGAGTAATCAAGGTCACCATGAATTGAGCAAGAACACCAATCCAGGCAACGAAATATGACCCTAGCAGAGGTGAGGCTATCGGGTAAGCTAAGGCAAGAAAAGCCAGAGGCGACATCACCGTCTGAAGGAGCCTAACTTTGCCTTCTGGAGCCTGTTGTGCCATGTTCCAAGCTACGCCAAATGCTACTAGAAGCATCATTCCTGCGGCAACCATCGGGGCAAACTGAGGATCTATCTTCACGGAAACAAGTGAAGTGACACCAGTGGTGAAGAGAATTAGGATGTCGCCTGGAACGAACTTTGCTAGTCTCTGGTGCCAATTGTCCGGCGTTTCGCTCGCCGCAGCTAGTCCGGTTCTTCTAAGGACAACGAAACGACTCATGAAGCAGACCTCTCAAGGAGCGTATGTAGCAGACTTGTCGATGTTTCTACTAGGTTAGATACAATTGCCTGAAATGGTATCAATTTAGAGTCAGTCGAGCATCTACCCATTTGGGGGAAGTCCCAACAAGCTTTACTAAGCACGTAAGTCCATGAGTCTTTGATAGGTCTTACACTTCCTGCCTTCCTTCGCTCCTTTCGAACTCTTGATTAAATATTCAAGCCGCTGCTGTTGCCACCTCTTCCGAAAGACTATGAGTTATTGCCCTGAGTGTCTTTCGAGCTTTTATTTGTCCTCTTGCTCACTTCCTTTGATAATACCTATTAGCAGCGGTTGCTGCCTCGGAAAGTTTGATCGAGTTTGAGAGCTTTTCGGGAGGGACGAACTAGATTAAGAGAGTCCAGCTTTGGTTCCTAAGTCATCAACTCACTTCAACCTGAATACACATTCAATCGGGCTTCGCTAGCTCGATACACACAGTAGCCCCACGTGGTACTGATTGGAGAAACATCATATGAACGAGCATACAAGCACGCCTGGTGCCGCGTTTTCTGGCGCCGTCAGATCTTCCCGCTCGGAGCTTCTTACAAGAAGAGAGGCCGCCGAGTATCTGGGGGTCGCGCCCGAGACGCTTGCTGTCTGGCACTGCACCAAGCGCTATCCGCTTCCTGTGGTCAAGATTGGCAGGCTCGCCAAGTATCGCAAGTCCGATCTCGATGCCTTCATCGAGTCGAGAACGGTCGAGCCCAACAAGAGAGCTTACGAAATATGAGGCAGCTGAGAGGTCGCGGTGAGCTCCTGGCTGAACGAGAGCTCAAGCTCTTTACCGTCCCTGAGTGTGCCTGGCTTCTCAATCTATCCGAGCACTGCACCTGGCGGCTGATTAGAAGTCGCCGGCTGCAGTCGGTCAAGGTGAGAAACAGGGTGCTGGTCTCGTACAAGGCGATCAGGAGATTCATTAAGAAGAACAGCTCTGAGATCGGCTCTCCTCAGTGGAGTCCTTGCGATATCGAGTTTGATGCCGCTGAAGAGGAAGACGGAAGAGTCAAAAATCTGGAACAAGACAAGAAATTATCGAGGTGAGTATGAAACACGAATATCTAGCCAAGGCATTTATGCAGGATGAACTGACCGAGCTATCTCTGGATGAGGCGGAACGGGTCTATGGACCGATGCTTATGGAGCTTCATGCATACAGAGAGGCAGCGGCTTATCAGCTATGTGAGCCGATTGCCTTTGCTGAGAAGCTTCTTGATTTGGCTGTCATCTGTATAGCAAGAGACTACAACACCGACTTCTCGGAGAGAGTCGTGAGGGTGGCTCTTCGGATAGTCAAAGAGGTCGGCATCCACAGGCCCTATCTCCTGATGGCGGCTCTTCGATACAGCGCAGTCGTCTTCGGCAGGCGAGGTAATGAGACTGAGTCTGGGAGATCTCTCAATGACGCCATGCGGCTGTCGGCGAGAATGGGTGTCCCTTTCGTCATGAGTTAGGAAGCCCGGGGGCAGGAGTAATCCTGCCCCCTCTTACTAGATTTATAGCTAATGGAGGAAATATCAAAGTGGCTGAGAATATGAATTACGAGACCTGTTATGAAATTCTGGGGCTCAGGTTTGGAGCTTCCTACCTTGAAGTGAAGCAAGCCTATCGGTTTCTCTCGAGACGACATCATCCTGACAGGTTCCATGGCAACGATCTCGCTCAGCTTAGGGCCGCTAGGAGGCAAAAGGAGTTGAATCAGGCTCGGGATCTACTCAAGGCCTGGTTCGATTCCAACCCGGAGATGAGACCGCCCAGGACCAGCAAGCGTAACGGCGGTCATGCTTCGGCTTGCGGTGCATCAGGTCGTCCTGGACAAGGTATATATGCAGAGCAAGGTGATGTGGCAGCCTGGAAGAATGAGTCATCAAACGAGAAAGACTCTGGAGGTCCTGATAGTTCTCGGAAAAAGAGGACCGCGGAGGAGGGCGCCAGGGCAGCTGCTCCACCGGTGGAGGATATTGGCGCCTCCTCGCCCGCACCGGTTGGGAGAACGCCTCATGAGAGATTCGAGGGAGGGGTCTCGATTCTGACTATGGTATTGATTCTGGCTGTGTTGATGGCTCCGATGTGCTCTATGGCGCTGGTCCTGAGGACAGTAGTGCCTGCCCTGTCGCACGGACAGCTTCCGGATATCCTCGGGCAGGCGATTGCTGCTGCCGGGTTGGTGGTTTCTTGTAGATCTCTGACTTGGTATTTCAAGTGGGTGTGAGCTTGGAGTTAGTAGATAGATTGAGTGAAATGGATGCTTTCTAGACGATGCTCTCCATATAGATAGCGGGAAGGGAGACGAGCCGAGTAGATCAGTCAGGATCTGTACTTTTGATTGGGTTACTTTGCAATTGAGTGCCAAAGCTTTCAGCAATAGTCATTAGCAAATGGACGCAAAGAAAGATGCGCGACGCTATTATGAGCCCAAAGAAGCAAAGCAGATAGAGATCGTATAGAGCAACTTGCTTTTCATTGCCGAACAGTATTGATAGAAACGCAAGTACGCATGCGACGAAGAGCCAGAAGATTGTGTATTTATACACGGACAGGAGTTCCTTGAACCTATCCTCTTTTGCGATCGGCTCCAGAAACTTGCCAAAACTGATGATTATAGTCACAGCAGTTATAGTGAACCCCAGGATTGAAGCTGAAACGGATGCCGCCGTGCTATAGAGCACTAGCAAGTTACTCCAAGATGCAACCATGAAATTTGAAATATGATCGTTAATGCCAGCATTTGCTGCCACGCATGCAAGTGTAATCGAAATAACACCAGCGATTAGCCAGTCGGCCTTCTGGAGTATCGTGATTAACATCTATATGTTCCTAACGATTGTGCGTTTGATAGCGATTGTTTAGTGTCTCAAGTGTATCGTGAAGACTAGCGAATGATCTTTCAATTGCCGCAAACATTTTCGTTGAGTTCACGATCCTGTGTCTGCTATCCACGGTATCTACAGCTTCTTCAGTCAATATCTTGTCCTTCAAAAGGTCGAATACAGAAGTCTTTCCTGTTCGGTCATCTATTGCTTTTACCTCAAGTACATCAGCAGACATTCTTGAGTTCTTATGCTTACCTAGTCTCGGCAGCAAACCTGAAATTCTCTCTGAAAACCGCGTTGTAACACTCTTGTTGAACCTGTTTTGCTTATTTCTACTTTTCAAAACAATTTCTATTTCAAATGCATCGCTGCAATCTCTTAGATACTCGAGACCGCCAACCAGAGATTTGCTTACGGGCTTGAGCATTCCGATCTGCTCTCGTGCGATTACCAGTTTCAGTTCCTTAGGATCACGAATGTTTGCTATCAACTCATTAAACTCATCATTCGCAAAGTGCTCAAACTTGATTTTAGGATGGTTCTTAAGCTTGGATGAAGAGTACCAGGACAAGCTATTAATTCTCGGTCCGTAGTGATTGTACTCGGCGCCGACTATTCCATTTTTGAAAAAGATCAAGTGAGACTTTTCCAGCACGCCCTGATGAGACGGTATGTTTAATGGTCTTATTTTACCCCTGTCTTCAAGTTCAGGTAATGCATTTCTCCTTACTCGAGCGAAAACCAGCTTTATATTATTAGACTTGGAGTGATTCCATAGACAAAGATCACTTTCATCATCACTTTCAAGGTAAGGCGAAAGTTGGCCTGCTTCCTGAAATGAGAGCTGTGAAATTTCTCTGAGAAACTTCTGTCTACTAAAAGGACCATCTGCTGGATCCTGAAGAACCTTATAGAATTGAATTTTGCGCGAAATCTTCTTTGTCATATCCAATTTTACTCATCAGCCTGGCTCAAGTTGTTTGGCGACGGACTCCCGCTGAAAATTCAAACAGGTTTTGCCTATAACCCGACACACCCAAATGTACCAACTGACATCTAGAATTAACACAAGTCGTTGTCGCTAGCGAAAATAGCGCGATACACAAATGGCGTTTATAATTCTCTGAATTTGGCCTTCGACACTTGCTGCCGCCTCAACTTCTCGCGGAATTGGAATACTAATCGAACTGCCAAATTGCAAAAATACTGGTACTGCCAGCAGTGCAAAGGCAAGAAGGAAGGCTCTCAAGAAATGAGGATCATGTTTCGGCCAGGTTTCCTGCTGTTCCAGCCTCTCAAGTGTTTCAAGCGATAATTTCTTGTCCTTGTCGGATGAAAGCACTGCATACAGTTCATCTTCCCTCCGTGTCTTTATTGCCTTCATGTGCGTCGAATACAGGTACATTGGACCAAGCGCTATCACTGCTATGACTATCACTATGAATGCCGCTGTCAAGAATGCCGATATGGCGGTCTGCTCAATGCTTGAAGTCTGAAGAATTAGGCCTTTCCCAAGATTGTTGTTATACATGCTTACAAAGACGAAACAAGCAAAGATAATCAAATAGATGACTTCGTTGTATGCAGCATTCAAAGGTTGCATTCCATAATAGTGTGCAGGATCATCAAAAACAACCTGAATAACATGCTTCTGATCTTTCCACCTGGGCAGCAGAAGTCCGATCGAAACTATCCAAAAGAGTACTTTGAAGACTACAAAGATGGCTAATCCATGAAAAGTGCTTTCCAATACAAGGAGGACCCGTACAAACCATTGATGAATGAAGAGCTCATAGTTACTAAGCTCCCGAGCATTCGTCTTTAAGTTGAATCTTAGTAGACCAGATCTTACTGCACTGGCGAGATTGACTCGCAACTGCTGCTTATCTTCACGACTAAGCGGCAGCTCACTAACACTAATTTTAGTACCATCACTTCTGATAGTCGCACCAGCTCGAACCCATGCTTGGAACACTGGTTGAGCATCTGTCATTTCCTGCATTCTTCGCTCTATGCTTCTCTTAAGACCAGCATCCAGCGCGCTTACTTCTTTTATCATTTGTAGTCTCATATCAGTGTCACCGGAGACAAATCTCTTCTTCCAGTTATGAAATCTCGGAACTTGAATGTACCCAATAGCTTTGGAATGTCCTGTAGTCACAGGTTTGCTGTCAATTGAGGAGATCTCTCTGTTGAAGTTGAAATATGTCATGACTACAATTGGGGTCCATAGTAGCCACTGAAATCCTAGCGACTGCACTAGGATTCCTTTGAGTTGTTGGTTCTTGATATCCCGCTTGACTCTTGGAGCAAGGCAGGTCAGGGGGCTGAACAAGCGCTTGTTCCTGGCCTTTACATGCTCCACTGTTTCATTATCTACAAGTCCTCTGTTCTTCAATCGATACAAACTTTCGTCTGCTCGGACAAAGAATCGATATAGAGTGAGAAAACATAGTGGTGCTATAAGCAGATAAAAGAATCCATGATTAATCTCTCCCAAGTACCCTTTCCAAATGATGATCGGCTCGAAATCTAAGTCGGAGCCGGGCAATATTGGTCTAATTTGTATATATAGTCCATTTGCCCCGCATAGTTCCCCCAAAGCGAGGACTACAAGGGTCGAAAGGACTATTACTAACGCACTGACGGAAGCCCACACAGGATTGAGAAAGAGGCATGGATTTTTAAATTCACTCAGAAAAATTGAGTCGTTCTTTGACATGCTGCGTCTCTCTCTAGTAGCATGGGACACACTCAGTCCGTTCGCTTAGAATACGGAATCCTAATTACGGACGAACTACTGACGATTTGAAATTTTGCTGTTGATGGTGGCGTCGTCCCAAAGAATCTACCATCAGATCTAACCTTTGACACTATTTCAGACACACCCAGATGGGGGCACTGGCAACTGGATTTCTAGATCCAATCCCCTGTTGAAGATGAGAAATTGAGTTCCTGTCAATGAATTGAGGCGTTAAAGAGGGAGCTTGGTCACCACCTGTCAATAGTAGTCCCAGGTGCATCTCGTTGTTGAAGGTCAGGCATGTCGCCTCAATGGTCTCTAGAAGCGATGAGCTGTCCATATCAGTATTTTGGAATTTTCACGAAAGAACTGGGGCGTTAGTAAATATCCCGCTGGTCTAGTAAACCACCGGGACAAAGAAGCTTTCTTATATGGTGACGCCGTCGGAAGCCGAGCTGCCAAAAAACAGATGAAACATCAAGTACCAGAGACTAGGCTATGGCCTTGCTTGGGGTTTTATTCGAAGCTCGTTTTCTCCTTTTTCTTTTGAGAGGGAATGTGACATCTACACCATCGCTATTGCAGTTGGTGCAGGGGGCCTCATTCCCCGCCATTAGGCTCGACAGAGGGCTGAAGAAGGGATTTGGTCTTGCTTCTGCCAGAAGGCATTCGAAGACGAAATCGATCTTGTCCAGAGGAGCGACGCAGACGATATTGTTGTTGTCGTCCACGATCACTCCGAAGGTTCCGTCGAGACCCTTTATGTTTTCCGCATTTTGTTTGGTGAACAGTTTTATGTCTACTTCCACTTAATGCTCCTCCAGAGATTGTTGCTTGGAATTGCCGCTGGCT
>JAGQHH010000336.1 GCA_020431945.1 Cyanobacteria bacterium HKST-UBA02
GGCTTCCCCCGCTCTTTATCCAGCCTAGCCTGCTCGAGAATATAGATGAATCGAGCCAGCTTCTCCGGGCGCGTCGGGGCGTCGCCGGTGGGGAGATTTATATACTTGACACCCTCCACGACACTGACATGTCGCTCCAGGGCGGCATCCAGCTTGTCGTCGCGCAGGTCCACAATAGTGGTGACACCGAGCTCCTTGAGTTTCTTGATACCATCCACCGTCGGCATGCCGCCGCGATAGATATAATCGTTGACCCGGTGGAAGTTTTTCAGATCCCTGTTGTCCTGCTCCACAGATGGGCTGTTCGCCATTGCCGGCGAAGCCTGCAGAGCCGCCACCAGAGGCAGAAGCCCCAGCAACGATATTTTCAACTTGCCCCTTGCTCGCAATTCTATTTCCCACCCTCGCTACCAGGCAAGCTTACACCAGCCGGGACTGTTTTCGATAGACCGGCGTTGCCTCTGGCATACGGAACCGTCAGAGGCCCGGTGGGGGAGGAGCCTTTCATCAGAGCATCGAAAAGCTCGTCATTGGCGAATACATCGGAGAGGGTCATGATCGTCTCGACCCTGTAGCCGGGAGCCATATAGAGCCCCCACTCACCGGCCCTGGCGATCTCCTCCAGACGCAGCCCCGGTACTTCTTCGAAACGTCCGCGGTCGAGATCGCGAATCAGAATGGCTTCGCCGGCGGAGCTATTGTCCGGGCGGACTTGATTCAACACGAAAAATGTATTGATCGGCTTGCGCGCGTAGAACATGGCGCTTGGCATGAACACACCGTACATCGAGACCGGTCCGGGAAGTCTGCTGGCAGCCACCGAGACGGTCCGCAGATCGCCCTGCAGCCTGGTGCCGAAGATGTGGAAGCCTACCGGGGCGAAAACCGCCAGAGAAGCCACATAGGTGACGAATAGACCGCGCACGGCGGACTCGAGACGGCCAAGACGATGCTGGCGCCACTGCCAGACAGCTCCGCCAAGCAAAACGCAGGCTGCCGCCAGGCAGACCGACAGGCAGAAAACGCTTATACCCTTGAGAAGGAACGCCGCCACGAAAGTCGCCAGGGCACCGGTCACGCCGAAAACAAGGAAAGAGCCGGAAAGCAGGGTCAACCAGAAAGATCTTCCATCGCGAAGCAGCGAATCGACACGCACTCCGACCAGCACCGCCAGTGGTGCAAGGACAGGGAGAATGTAAGTGATCAGCTTGGTGCCCGAAAGACTGAAAAACACGAAAGTGGTGAAGCTGAAAGCGAGGAGGAAAGCCAGACCGCAGGTACGGCCGTCCAGGGCGATCTGTCTGGCAGGCTCGATTAGAAGACGGCGCAATTTCTCCACAGCGCCACCGGTTGTCTTGCCGGACAGACCGAGAGCCTCGCTTGCCAGAGCCGGAGCGAGCAAGATAAAGGGAAAGAACCCGGCCAGGATGGTGGGTATGAAAAACCACCAGGACATCTTGCCCATATTGGTGTGACCGGCATAACGAGCGACGTTCTCGTAAAGGAAAAAGACCTTGAGGAAGAGCCCATCGGTAGCTTTGTAAACGAGATAGTGCCAGGGAACCACCACCGCCAGGAAGACCGGCAGACCCGGAAGGACTTTGAGCTTGCCGAGGAGGTGCCAGAGAGCCTTCGGGGAAGGGCGGCTGATCGCTAGAAATCCCAGGGCTCCAAGACCATAAAGCAAGATTGCTGCCGGTCCTTTGGCGAGCATGGCCAGGCCGAGCCCGGCATAGATGAGAATCCAGGCGAAGGGCGAGCCGCCGGCCATGGTTATTGCCGTGGCCATCACCGCCAGGCAGAGAAACACGGAGAAAGCGATATCGACGGGGGAGGTCCTGGAGATGAGGAGCAAGAGAGGGGCGCAGGCGAGACTGAGCCCGGCGATCAGCCCGGCCCGGCAGCCGGAGCCGTCATCCGATTTTTTGCTCAAGACCGAGCCGGTCCAGAATGCGCCGATTACCAGCAAGGTCGAAAGAATCGCGTAGGGCAGCCGCGCCGCCCACTCGCTCAAACCGAACAGGTTATAGGAGCCTGCAATCAGCCAGAATGTCATGATCGGCTTGCTGAAATAGATCTGGTGGTTGAGATAGGGGACGACATAGTTGCCGAGCTCCACCATCTCCCGTGCGGACTCGACATAGTAGCCCTCGGCGGGATCGATGGCGGGAAAGTCCCCGAGACCGGTGAAATAGAGGGCGAAACAGGCTACAGCCAGCACCAGCAGGGACTTCGGCCCACTGACCGGGTGCGAGCCAGCTCTGGCTGGGTCCTTACCAGGCTCGGGACCAGCCTCGGGACCGGCACCGGATTGCGGCTCCGCCACTGCTCTGATTTGATCTACCATCGACAACCGACCCTCTGAGCATCGAAGATCTCAACCGGACAATCTTAGCTGTCATGAGGTCAGGAGGCCTTAAAACGACCTAATAGGTAATATCTCTTCTTCTGAAAATAGTTTTTATATAAGCCGGGCGGGCGGGCAGACGAAAAGAGTATGTCCGCCGGCGCTCACCGCCGCTACCCTGCCGGTCTCGGGGTCGACGAAAGCCTCCAGGTCAGTGGCGGATTCAGGCGTCAGGGGCTGCTCGGGAGCCCGAGGCAGGGTCACTATATAGTCGCTCTGAGCAGCCACCGGCATGAGCCACTGTCGCTCCACCGAACCGCTCTCATCCAGGATATCGACACAGACAGTGACGATCTTCTCCGAAGGGCTTCCCCGGAACGGCCCGAAACCACGCACTCTGCTCGTCTTGCCGGCAGCGACCAGGGCGCTTGCCCGCTCCAGAAAACGCATCCGCTTCACCCCCATCAGATAACCAAGGGCTACCGCGAGGGGGATCTGAAGAACGAAAGCGAAGATCACCACATTCATTTTCGACT
>JAGQHH010000027.1 GCA_020431945.1 Cyanobacteria bacterium HKST-UBA02
TAGTCCGGGTTCTCCATCGGCCGCTCCGAGGCAATCGTGAAAGTCACCGGACCGTTGAGCCCGGGCACGGCAACCACCGGCAGCGGTATGGGTAAAAACGGATTGCAGGTGACGGTAGTGGCGACCTGAATGATCTTGTCCCCGGAGGCACCATCTCTATAACTGATTTGAGTATCTGGATAACCCGATATTTTCACGAATTTCCCCATACCAGCAAGCCAGTCGTCCGGCAGCCCCTTTTTAATCAGCCCTCCGGCATTGTTCGCTTCGCTGGCTTTGACCAGACTGGCTTCCCTGGTCTGATTGCCGTTGAGAACTCCGCACAAACCGTAGGAGACTCCGACACTCACGAGGTCCACCAGGGGGAAGAAGAAGAAAATGAGCAGAACACCCATCGCAACCGGGAATTCCGCCATTTGCGATCCCCCCGCACTGCGTCGATTTTTGATACGGCATCTGCCCATGCTGGAGCTCCTTCGAGCCGGTCTGTACTAATGATACAGGAGCCCTGCCCCAATTAGGAGGAAGCCGCATAAGTTAGAGGGTGTATTATTTTGACGTGCGGGCGAACGCTGTTTATCATATGAGCGTGCTTTCTGAGGATGCCGGGCGCTGACCGGCGAAGTGGAGCCATGAGCCAAGATCCGGATAAAGACAAGAAAGATCATCACGATGACGAGCCCGAGGGCAATCTCAATCCCTCATGGCTCAATCAGCTACCTCATGTGGGTGGTAAACCAGAGGAGGCCACCCCGCCGGAAGAAGTTGCAAAGAGCAAGCCTGAACCCGAGCTCCCGGAAGGTACCGAGATCTCGTCAGCTCCTCCGGAAGCAAAAGAGAGTGGCGCTGCTCCGGAAACCGGCGATGCGCCCTGGCTCAAGGAACTCGACAAGAAAAAAGCTGACAAGAGGCGTGTTGCCAGAACCATGCTCGAGAGCGACCTGCCGGCTCTGGGCGAGCTCTATGAGGAGACATCGAGCAAGAAAAAGGACAAGAAGTCCAGAAAAGACAAGAAAGACAGCAAAAAGGTCGCCAGAACCATGCTCGAGTCCGATCTTCCGGACCTCGAGTCCCTCACTGCCAAAGCGGAGCAAGCCAGGGAGCAACAAAATCTTGAACAGGAAGAGTTAGAACAGCAAGAAGAAATTGAGGAGCGAAAAGTAGCAAAGACCATGCTCGAAGCCGAGATTCCGAGCATGGAAAGCCTGATGCCGGAGCCCGAGCAGACGGAAGAACCTGCACCTGAGCCCTCTCCTGATTCTCACCCTGTGGCTAAGACCATGCTGGAGATGGAAATGCCATCGACCATGGAGCTTACCGGTAGCGACGAGAACGAGCAACTCTCCGAACTGGTAGAAGAGCCAGCCTCTTTCGAGCCTGTCGAAAGCGGCCCGGCATACGAGCCGGAACCGGAGCCGGAAACGGAACCGGAGCCGGAACCCGTGCCCACGCCAGAGTTCGAGCCCGAGCCCGAGGCTACGGTCCAGGCACCGGCTTTCGAGGAGAGTTATCCGCCAGCTGAAAGCCCCCTCTACGAGCCTGCTCCCTACCTGCAGGAAGAGCCGCCTGCTGCCGATTTCAGACCGGTGAAGAAGAAAACCCGCCTGACCGGTGAAGTCAAGCTTCAGCGGGACTTCGATCCGGGCTCCGAAGCGGCAAGGGAAGAGGGAGAAACCACCCAGCAGCGCTATGTTGCCAGGACCATGCTCGATACCGAGCTCATCAGAGAGCAACTGACAGAATCGATTCAGCGAATGGAGGCGCTCGCGGAAGAAGAGGTCAAGCGCAAGGCTCTCGAGCCCAAGCCTGAATTCATCGAAATCAATAAGTTCGAGATCGCCACCCCCTGCAAATGGAAGTGGAACGACGAAGAGATCACAGGACATGTCGCCTACTGCGAACTTTGCGGAATCCAGGTCTACAATTTCGAGGGGCTCCAGCTTCCGCAAGCCGAGAAAATTATTTTCCAGAGAGAAGGAAAAACCAACCCTACTCTCTATAAGCGCAAAGACGGCAAGTTCATGACCCAGGACTGCCCCGTCGAGACTCGCAAACAGAAAAACATCAGAACCATCGTAATAGCAATCATCGCCTTCTTCGTGTTCTTCGTGATCTTGATACCACTCCTTTCACCAAAGACCCCGATTGGCGGTGCACCTGTGGAGCAGACCCCGAGCCAACCGCCGCCCGCCAGAACGGAGCCCCAGACCGACTCCGAAGAGAGCGGCGGAACCACCAGCCCCCAGGGCGCCGGCAGCCCGAGTGGCACAAACACGCAGAGCACCGGCACCAGCAGCACGACACCGCATGCTCCTGGCTCATCCTCTCCTACAGCTCCGCAGGCGAACCCCGATGGATCATTCCACTGGGAAGCCGGCAAAGGCGTAGTGAATCCGCCGACAGCCCCGGTCGTGACGCCAGCACCACAGCCGGTGGCACCCCCGGACAACTCTCCTTATGCCGACGAGAGCGGGCAGTTCTGGGAGTACTCCAGATAACGAGTCAGGAAAGCGAAGCGGCCAGGATCTCCTGGTAGATCTTGCTATCCATGGTGGCAAGAAACTTCCGGTCGTCGTGAAGCTCGATAAGAGCGCAGACCTGTTTGCGGTTGCCGCCCAGGAAAGCCCCGGCAACAGCCCCCAGCGGTCCCATGACCACCATTCCGGCAAGCCCCCAGCCCAGGGTCTCAGCCAGCTTTTTCACCGACTCTTCGGTCTGGGGCTGTACTCGCTTGACAGCGCCTCGCAACTCGATATGCTCGAACGGTCCCCAGAGCGTGCCCCGACTATACTCCCATTCTCCTTCGGTGAGGTCGCCACCAAGGATCTTGACCTTGTTGTTCTCGAAGTATTTGCCGATGTTTTGCATTTTCGCTTCTTCTCATGATCGAGTCGACTAGGAATTTATACCCGCCCGGCAAAATACCAGCTCAATCTTCGTGATCGTGCTCCTGCTCAGGTCTGCGCCCGAATTTGGCGACAGTGTGGTCCGAATATTGCCGCGGCGGCGGCGCCGTGAAAGTAAGACTGGCAAGCTTGGTCGCGATCCAGACATCGCGGGCGAAATCACGAGCCGAAAAGCCCTCGGCCAGGCGTCCGTCATGAAACTGGAACCAGTCCGGAGACATATCCGGGACATGCTCCTGGCAGGCAGCAGCCCATTTCTCGAAGACCCCCAGGACGATGGCATAGGGAAGCAGGCGGTGGAAAATGTAGGGGTCTTTCTTCATCTTCTCCACAATCTCATCGCCCCGGGCGGTTTTCAGGGTATCGGCAAAATCCTGGATCTGATTGAAGACCTTTTTCCCTTTCTTGGTCCGCAACGGGAAGAAGCGGGGCGCTGCCGCTACGACAATTCCGGCAATGACGAGACCCAGGGCGAGTCCCTTGAGATCGCTCGTATCCGCAGTAAAGAGAACTCCGATCCCGGAAGCCAGAAGAACAAGACCCAGAGTTCCGAATATTGTCCTGTCCATCTCGGGATCTTTGACCAGAAAACCTTCTTTCACCATCGACCGGTAGATCTGTTTCTTGATCTTGGGGAGATACTGCCTGAAACCACCCTGGAGATTGGAGAGATAGGCGGTGAGTCCGTTGCCGAAAAGAGCCCAGATATAGAGGAGCTCGTAGTCTTTGAGGGGATCGTTGGTGGGCGGAGCGAGCTTCTTCAGCTCATAGTCCCGCTCGGAAAGCGAGAAATAGCCGGAAGCCGGGATCTCTCGAATCGTATAAAAGCCTCGCACGGCGAGATTGAGCAGCGTCACCGAGATGTCGGAGACATCGCAGCTCTGATCGAGAAGAGTGCCCATCTCCACCGGTCGCAAGCCGGCAGGCGGCTCCCAGATATCCTGTTCGTCATGATCGCCGCCGACCTGACTGCGGATCGCCCGGAAGGCCCAGAGCCCTGCCATTGCCAGTAGTGGCACCGCAACGAGCAGGTACCAGTCGCTCACGAGCCAGCGAGCCTGGTCGATCAGTGATGCACCAGCCACTGTTCCCGGGGGCAGCTCGGCATCGACGATGAGACTCTCGCCGGGATCGAGATCGGAAGCAGTCGCCAGGTAATGACCGGAGATAGCCCGGGCGCTTGCCGGGACCTGACCTTCCTCTTCGGTCTTGAACGCCCGGAAGCTTCCTTCCGGAATGCTCACGCCGGATGGAGGATAGAAAACGAACTCCGCCTTTTTCACTCTCATGGGCCAGTCGTGGCCGACGACATTCCAGTGCATGACCGGATGTCCCTTTTTCTCCCGGCACACGCCCCGGGCCTCATAGGTGACCTGATAGCGATAATAGCCGGATCGCCCGTGGGTGTGCTTATCGAGACGAACAGAAACCGATCCGTCATGATCGGTAGTAGCATGTCCCACCTCATGCCCCCTGCCGTCGGTGACCGTGCCCAGCTTGATGCTGGCATGCTCGGCAGGGATTATCCGGTAGAAAGAGCTGCGATGAGAGCTATCCAGATCGACCTCGATGGACTCTTTGACTGCCAGCACCCCATCCTTGCTCAGCCTGGCTTCGCAGACGAAGGAATCGACAGCCTCGGCAAAAGCTGCCGGGACACTAAGGAAAAGCAACAATCCGGGCAGGGCCGGAGTTAGTGCGAGAATCTTTTTCATAGTAATACTCTTTAGCCCCGCCATTATAGCCACAGGGGTCCTCCCTGTCCCGTCCGGGAAAAAAATTTTGCGGTCCGTGTCGAAAAAGCAAGACAGCTCGCATAGACACCTGAGCCCTCAAAAAACATACCGGTCGAAGCGCCTAGCAACCCCCGCTTCGAGTTATTCCAACTGCCAAGAAGGAGAATGCCCCATGACATTCGAAACAGCTTTAGTCGCCCAACAACAGAACGGCGGATCCGACCAAGGAGATATTATCCAGCAGGGAGAGGCCGCCAGCCAGGCTCGCAAGAGCCTCTCCACCCAGGCCGGCGACGCCGCCAAGCAAGCTATCCAGAGCGGCGGCGAGTCCCTCGGCCGCGGTCAGAAAGACCACAGCTCGGTAGAAGACGAGCAAGGACATATTCTAATCAGCCCCCTGAACGAGATGGGCGAGGCGGGAAGCGACGCCCAGACCCCGGAAGGTTCAGGTCCCTTGAACAATACCGACAGCAGCGATTCGCAGGTCGGCAAAGAGCTCGGCGACGCAGCTGGCAAAGCCGGCGAGTCGATCATCGAGTTCATGAAAAGGTCCGAGCCCACCGAGAAAGAAAGAGAAGCCGCCAAGAAGGAGCTGGCTGAAGGGATCAGCAAGCTGGTTCCGGAGGAAGACCGCAAAACCCTGGTAGGTATGCAGGAAGCGCTAATAGACGGCAACCTGGAATCATTCCAGAAGCTCGTCGGCTCGCTCAAGGATAATCCCGAAAAGCTAGCCGCCATGATCAAAGAGCTCAATAACGGTCTCGACAAGGCCGAGTGGAGCGGCGGTGTCAATGTCCAGCAAGACAGCAATGGCAATGTCCTTCTCTACAAACAGAACGGCAATACCGCCATCGAGATCAATCCGAGCACAGGCGCCACCGTTCTTCGACCTGTGGAGCCACGCTTCGATGGAACCGCCGTGGTCCAGCCCGGAGAAGTGATCGGAGCAGACGCCGGCAAAGTCATGCACGACATCGGCAATGAAGCCGTCGAAAGCATGACGCCTCGGAAGTATGACATTCTCAAGCCCGGCAAGCCCTTTGATCCTTTTGAACCCAAACATCCTTTCGAGCACCTGAGACCCAACGATCTGGATCCCGGGATCCGCATCAGACCGGATCTCCGCCTCTTCGATGGAGTCAAGCCCTATTACGAGAGCAAATAATCAGAGTAGGATTCCGATGCGAAAAAGAGGAGCCGCAAGGCTCCTCTTTGCTTTGAGTTTATATCAAGCTCCAGACGAATCCCGCCATGGCAAATATAGCCACGAAGGTGGCTCCGATCATCCAGACATTATTCCGCTTTCGGAGAAATCGCAGGGCAAAGATTCCCAGGGCGGCAATGGCAGCGAGGATCGAATAGCGGACCCAGGGGCTCTGAGGCTCGGGCACGCTGGCAGTTTCAGCAGTGGTGGCAGGTACCGGAATCGGCGATCCCATCGTTACCCCGGGTTGCACGGTAGCTTCTCCGAGGGGGTAAGCGGCGTCGCCCATATCGTGCTGCATGACGGGCGGAGAGATACCGCCCTGGATTTCCTGGGCCATGCCAGGTTGAGCGATTCCCGTCCAGGCCGCCATGCCCAGTATCGCAGCGGCGCATCGCCTGTAGGCACGCCTCAATCGTCTGAGAGCCACCGGACAATCATCGGTGATCACAGTGCCGTCCTTGCGACGATAAAGCTTCAGACAGAGACGACCTTCATTTTCCTTGATCAGCGACTCGGCCTCATTCCGACTCATGGCCGATATATTGTATACATTGAGCTTGCACTGCCCGCAGTATCGCACGCGCTCGTCGCCTTCCATCCTGTTCCAGTCAGCGGGGCAGGGGGTGGCTATGCGAACTTGTTCCAGCATACTCTTGGCGGGGCGTCTTTTGAACATGGCTGTCTACTCATACCGGGATCGAGGGGGTCACATCGGAACTTCTCTACCAATATGAGCGGCGATGCTCAGACCAGCCACAGGGTTTTTCCGGTCGCAATATTAATTTGCGCTGTCCAGATACTTGTCTATATGCTCGCTGATCACCGGCAGCCTGCCGGGGTTGCCCTTATAGACTCTCAAGATCAACTGGATGCAGACCCCCAGATAAGCCATGGCCACCACCCCCTGGGCAAGAGCGATGACAAGCCCGATGACCTGACCGACGAGGGGCATCCAGCCCACCACCGCACCGATGGTGCCGAGCAGGACATTGACCACCGCCACCGCCACGAAGAGCGCCAGGGCCTGGATGGAATGATAGCGAAGCGTACGATTGGCCGGGGGCTCGGTAACCAGCCAGAGCACCGGGACAAGACCATTCAGCACATAGCAGGCTGCTGCCGCCTGATTGTATGGCAGATCGAGAATCACTGTCTTGCCGGTGGGGCTGACCTGCTTGTCCGAATCCGGTCCTTCGAGTTTATCCAATTGTTTGCGCTCCGCTTTCCGACTCAGTTAAGGATACCACTGTCAGAAAAGCTCGTCGGCGATATAGGCATTGATCTTTTCGATCCACTCTTCAGGGCTTACCGGCTCGGACCGGGCGATCACACGTTCGGCCACCCGGAAGATCGAAGATATGTACCGATCGACTGAAAGCCCCGCCACAGGACTCGAATATGAAGTCGAGCTGCCGCGGGTCTCTGCCAGATACTCCTGGACGCCCAGACAGCCCAGAAAAAATTTCGTGAGGGTTTCGATCCTGGATAGCTCGGCACCCAGGACGAGCTCGTAATACATCCAGGGAAGTACGGTCAGGGCGTCGTTCTCCATGAGCATGAAGAGGAACTGACGTCTCTGATTGTCGTTGCCGCTCACGAAAAGCGTCCTGGACAGATAGCCGGCGGTTCTCATGAACTGGCACTTGTTGGCGATGATCACCATCTCGGAGAAGAAACGGCGGCCGCGGGCTTTGAATATCGCATCCACGACATCGATCAGATCGTCGAAATATTGATTGGTCTTGAGCGCCTCGATGGCAGTCACCACTGCCAGGCGATCTTCTGTTTCGACAAGGAGCTTCTTCAAAGCCCGGCCGACTTTGGTGAGATCCTTCTGCCGGGCCTGGACCAGAAGCTCGCCTACATCGAAGCCCGAGAACCACGCCTGATGCGAGAGATAAGTGAACAATCCCGATATCACCTTGCCCTGGAGCTTGTTGATCTCGGGAAGAACCTCGCCCTGCGGGCGCCCGCATTCCAGGGCATAGGCACAGCGGAAAAAGCGCCGGGAGCGCTTCGGAAAACAACTATCCTCCTCGACTCCGGCGGAGCGGACGAGATTGGCGAGGTCGCTTGTTTCACTGGCAAAGATAGCGAATCCTCCTTCGCTGTCCTTTTTGACGATTCCCTTGAGAGTCTCGAGGCCGGAGCGGAAAAAGCGAGCACAGTCCGTCCACTCGTGATCGTAGAGACAGGCTGCCGCCATTCTGAAATAGAGATAGGAAGCCTGCCGATCCAGGCGCGCCGAGGTCCGCTCCCTGATCGATTCATGTAAGACGAGAATGGCTTTCTGTATACCAATTCGCCCCGCTGCAGGCAATGAATTGTCCGTCTGGATTTCCAGAAGAGCCTCGAGCACCTCGGGGCGGCTCACATAAGGGCGGCGCACTTCTTTTTCCATGACCCGATCGAAACTGTTGAGAAGCTGGGCGGACTCGAGAATGAGACGCTTCGCCTCATCGCTCTCGTCTTTCAAGATCCGCATTACAGCGAGCATCAGAACCGATCGCTCCCGGGCCGAGAGATCGTTGGAATGATAGAAGGACTTGTAAGCCAGAAAGAAATAATTCTGGGCCAGGCTCCAGCTGTTCTGGCAGGCGAGGCTGTGACCTATGGACATGAGCAGATCGAATTCCACCTCGCTGAACCAGAAAGAGTTACCGATGGTCTTGTACGCCTCTAGAAAGATCTCGCCGGCTTCGTGAAAGCGTCCGTCATTGAGAGCGTCGTTGCCCCGGGCAACGGTCTTGTAATACCAGTAACGCTGAAAGACAGTCCTGTTGATACTGTCCTCCACTTCTTTCAGTCGCCCCCGGAGCCTGGCCAGGATCCCATGCCGTTTCGGGCGAGACCTCTTTTGCAGAGCCTGCTGTCTGTCCGGCAGCTCCGCGTCTCCGGCATATCGATTTGGTCCGGATAGGGGACCGGTCTCCACCTGGCTCTGATCGAAATAAAGCGCCTGCCGCCGGGCCAGGGCATCGCTGTCCACCACTTCCGGCTTCACCCGGGGCAAGACCTCGAGACTCTCGGGCGGATCATTGAGCTCCGGAATATCATCAGGATGCGCCCAGAGCATTCGCAAAAGCAGAGTCGCACCACCTTTGATATCGGCACGCTCGTGATCGAGAAGCGCCTGGAAGAGCTCGGATGTCTCCGGCGAACGCAGATCGGTACGGCGGAAGATGATACAGTCGTCACCGCCGTGGAAGCGCTCGAAGAGCTCAGGATCTCTCGCCACTACCATGAGCGAATAGTGAATCAACCAGCAGGAGAAATTATCCACCAGCTCGTCATAGTGGTATTGATTGCGCATGGGATGCTGGTAATTGGGGTGGCCGAGCTCGAGGCTCATCTTGCCCAGAAGCGACGGGATATAGAGAGCATCATAATCGACCAGGCGCAGCTCGCCGTCCTGCACGATGATGTTGCCGTGCTGCAGGTCACCATGTGCGATACCAGCCTCGTCGAGCTCGAAGGCGAGTCGATCGAACGACTCCATCAACGCCTCCATCTTGCTCTTGCTCCGGAAGTTATCGAGTAGATAATTGTCCAGGGTCTGCCCGTCCACCCAGCGCATTTTCAGGATCGGATACCAGGTCCCGTGCACCCTGATGCCTTTCTCCACATAGTGGAAATCGACAGTGGAAGCGAGATCGTCCATCAAGACGAATTCGCTGATTTTCTCGTAACGCTCCTTCTGATCGGGGCGCTCAGTGAGAAAACAACGAACCGCCCAGTCTCCTTCCGTAGTGGTCACCCGGTAGACGCTCGCGAAAGCCCCGGTGATCACCCGGGGCATACCCAGGGCGGTCAATCCGATGGTCCCCTTTTTCAGATCGGTGTCACCGAAACTGACGGCAGGGGTCTGAATAGCCTCGTTGTATTCCTGGGGTGTGGGCCAGCTCATAAATTCGACATACCCGAAAGAGATCTCTTCGAGGCCTTCTCGGCACTATCTCCGGGATGTCATACCCGGGCTATCCATACTTTCAACAGAGAGCCTGATAAGCTAAAATTCCTGATTATGGCCGATTCGAAATCACAACTTGTGGGAAGCGTCATCTCCGATCGTTACGAGGTACACGAAGAGATCGGCCGGGGCATTTTCGGTGCCGTGTACGAAGGTTTTCACCGCCAGATCGAGAAGCCCATCGCCATCAAAGTGCTCTTCCAGCAAGTGGAGGCACATGACACCGGATTCAAGCGTTTCCATCGCGAAGCCCAGGCCGCCAGCGTCCTCAACCACCCGAATATCGTCAAGATCTACGACTTCGGCGTGAGCGACTCGGGCAGACCCTATATCATCATGGACCGGGTCGAGGGGCAGAATCTCAAAGACATACTCCTCAAGGAAGGCCGCATGGAGGCGGCCCGAGCCCTGCCGGTCTTTTTGCAGATCTGCGACGCCCTTGCCCACCTCCACGAGCACGGATTCCTGCACCGGGACATCAAGCCCGACAATATCATTCTGCATGACACCGCCTTCCAGAAGGACTATGCCACTCTCGTCGACTTCGGTATCGCGAAAAAAATCAACGAGCCCAAGAATCGCAAGCTCACCATGGAAGGAACAGTGGTCGGCACCCCTGCATACATGAGTCCCGAGCAGGTGATGGGCAAAAAGCTAGACAACCGCAGCGACATCTACGCTTTCGGAGTGCTCATGTATGTGGTCCTCACCAGCAAGCTCCCGATAAGCGGCGGCGATGCCATCGAGACCATGACCAAGCAAGTCACCGACAATCCCACCGACATCGGTCGGGCCTGCCCGGGCATCAAGATTCCCAAGGGTCTCGAGATGATCATCAACAAAGCCCTGAGCAAATCCCCCGCAGACCGACAGAAAAGCATGCAAGAGCTCTACCAGCAGTTGAAAGCCTGCACATAGAATGAGCACGAGCATGCGAAACCTGATCGTCCTTGTGACACTGGCACTGGTGGCTTTGCTGCCCTTCGCCACCAAAGAGCACGACAGTCGGGTGCCCACCGGCATCAGGATCATCAAGGATCTGCCCTATGTTCCCGGGAGCACCGATGAGCGGCAGATGCTCGATCTTTTCATACCGAAAGCCCGCTACGGCAAGAGCCTTCCCCTGATCGTCTGGATTCACGGAGGCGGATGGATCGAGGGCGACAAGTCGACATCGCCTGCTATCGAGCTTGCCAGAAAGGGCTTCGCATCGGCATCGATCAATTACAGGCTGGCACCGAAGCATCGCTTTCCGGCCCAGATCTTCGATTGCAAGGCGGCGGTACGCTGGCTCCGGGCCAATGCCGACGAGTATGGCTTCGACCCTGACAGGATCGGGGTCTGGGGTCATTCAGCCGGTGGTCACCTGGCCGCCCTGATGGGCACCACCAATGATATCAAAGAGATGGAAGGGGATCTCGGCAACAACCAGCTCTCCAGCTCGGTCAAAGCTGTCTGCGACTGGAGCGGACCCACCGACTTGCTGACTTTCAAGGAACAGTGCCCTCCCGATGTCGCCATCGGAGACGTCGCTCCCCCGGAGATGGTGGACATGCTCCTGGGCGGTCCCCCGGAGGAGAAAGAAGAGCTGGCGAAACAGGCCAGCCCGGTTCTCTGGGCCTCGAAGAAAAGCCCGCCATTCTTGATCATGCACTCGGAAGGCGACCCTATCGTCCCTTATGTGCAGAGCCAGGAGCTGGCCAATAAGCTCGAGTCCGTCGGCGCCGACGTCACTCTCGTCAAGCTTAGAGGCGACAACCATGCTTTCTTCCGCAAAGACACCTTCGAGAAGGTCCTGGATTTCTTCGCAGAGAAGCTCGCCGCCAGAAGCGCCGCGGTCTCCTGCGGGCCGCTGAGAGAGCGCGCCTTTCAGTTCGATCGTTTGCTGTCGAGAGCCTCGATCACTTCTCTGGCACCGCTCACTCCGGCAACCGCAGCCCTGGCCAGCCACGTCCTTGCCGATTCGGGGTCGCAGGCGACTCCTCGTCCCTGGAGATAAGCCAGTCCGACATCGTACATCGCCCGGGCAGAACCAGCCTCGGCGGCAAGTTTGAACCATCGCAGGGCTTCGGCATCATCCTGGACCACGCCCAGGCCGCGCTGATGCATGAGGGCGACATTGAAACTGGCGTCCGGATCTCCGCTGGCCGCCGCTTTCGAGAACCAGGCCAGGGCAGCATCGTAATCGTGCCTGGCCAGGCACATATCCGCGACATTGTATTGAGCCGCGATATGACCACTTCTCGCTGCCTTTTCGTACCAGAGAAGAGCCTGGGATGGATCCCTGTCCACTCCCCGTCCGGAGGCATAGGCAAAACCCAGGCGTGCCTGGCACTCCGGATCGCCCGCGGCGGCACGTTCCTGCAATTCTTCCAGATCGGGGATATCGGCATATTCACTCATCTTCGCAAGACTATAACAGACCGATTGCTGTTGGGTCTGAGCGGGTACAAATCTTATGTATAGCAAGCAAGACTGCGATACGATGACCGGATTCAATCTCCAGGACGAGCTCATCGAGCGCGCCGAACTGTGCCAGGAGATCGGCGACTTTCATGGCGCCGAGCGATTTCTCAAGCGCGCCATGGAAAGGTCCAGAGACGACGCCGATCAAGTGGTGATCCGCTATCTGGTCCGGAAGCTCGCCGACAACAGTGTCAGAGCAGGCAATTTCGAGAAAGCCGAGCGTTACTGGAAAAGGCTCATCGCCAAACAAAAACGATGCCCCGAGACCAGCGATCGCGAGCTTGCCAGAACAATCGTCCAGACCGGGCTCTTTTATTCGAGCCACCACCAGTGGCGCAAAGCACGATTTCGTTTCAACCAGGCCCTGAGGCTCCAGGAGCCGGGATTCGGAAAGGACTATCCGGACTATGTCCTCACCCTGAGCGAGCTTGGCAAACTCTATGCGCGCACCGACAAGCGACGCAAGGCCGAGCGAACTTTCAAGGAAGCCCTGGCTCTGGCGGAGAACGACCTCGGTCGCTGGCATGAATTCGTCGCCCTGGTGCTGAGAAGACAGGCGATGGGAATGCTCGCCTGGTCCAATCCGGAGCTCCTGGAGCCCCTTCTGGAAAGAGCCATAGCCATTCTCACCGAGGAAACCACACGCCCGCACCCGGAACTCCGCAAATGTCTGAGCGAGCTCGGCGATCTCGGTCTCGAGCGTGGTTTTCGCCGCCGCGCCGAAAAGCTCTATGTGAAAAGCCTGCAACTCACCGAGCCATTTCTGGGCAGCAAGCATCGCGATTCGATAAAGCTTCTGCGAAAGCTAGCCGAGCTCCGACGCTCCATGCGCAAGTTCGAGGAAGCCGAGTCGCATTACCGCAAAATCCTGGCGATCAAGAGACAGACCTGTCCGAAAGACAGCCCCGAGATTGCCAGGGCACTGCTCGATCTGGGGGCTCTGCTACGTGAGAGCCTGGATTTCGGTCAGGCAGAGCCTGTTTTGAAAGAAGCACTCTTGATCCAGGAGCAGTGCCTGGGCGAGGCATCGGTGGAGATTGCCGAGACCCTTTTCGAGCTTGGCTCCCTGCATCAAGCGGTGAACCAGTATAAAAAGGCCGAGGAGGAATTCACCAGAGCTCTCAAAATCAGAGAGAAAAGCCGGCGGAAAGCGCCTCTGGCCATGGCAGACATCCTCACCGGTCTGGCTCTGGTGCACTTCGCCCGGCGGCAGCACGAACGGGCGGAGAAGCTCCTTCTCAGGGCTCTCACCCTGAAAGAGGAAGCCCTTGGACTGGACGCCCCGCAGCTTGTCGAAACCCTGAACAAGCTGGGCCGGATCTGCGAAAACCAGCTCAAAACTGATGCTGCCGTCACTTACTATGAGCGTGCCAACACCATAGAGCACCAGCAGCACGGCTTTTTCTGCCGGATCTGGCTCGATTATGACGATGCCGGCTGAACCGGGCGACTCATAAAACTGGTCTACCGGGGATGCCATTGTTTCGATTGAGGAACATTGGTGCAAAAGAGAGATATCAGAAAGTAATTAGTAGATCGACGGTCCCGCGAACAACCGAGATGCACGACAAGGAAGACAATCCACACCCGGATTCGAGTCAGGCAGACATGGACGACCGGGCTTCAGGCTCAGCACAGGATGCCGAGCCTTCACCCAATCTTTTTCCGGAAAACAGCGTTTATGACCTGGAGCCGATAGTCGTTCCGGAAGATCAGAAGCTCACGGGCACCCCGGCGGAAGAAGGACCCAAGCCACCGGCGTTTCCACTCCTGAAAGAATTCAAGCCCCGTCGCCAGTCCTCGGCACCGCCGCCACCGCCTCCCACCAGACCGGCTCCGGTTCGTCCCATGCCGGTACCGGAGCCGGAAGAGCAGGACGAATTCAGCGGCGAAGAGAGCATCTATGAGCTGGAGCCTTTCGTTCTTCCCGGTCAGGAGCTCACAGTACGGGAGCAAGAACCGCAGCCGGAGCCCGAACAGGAGACCGACGGCGATCACAGGCACGAAGACGACGAAGCGGCTTATTTCAAGGTAGCCGAGACCATCTACGAGCTCGAGCCCTATGTGCCGCCGGACCAGAAACTCACCGAGACACCGGAAGAGCCGGTAGCCAGCCCCGTTGCACCGGCGGACACCAGTGCGGTGGGTACCCTGCTCTCGGATCGCTATGAGCTCCTGGATGTCCTGGGCGAGGGCGCCACCGCCGTGGTCTGCCGGGCCAGACAGAAAGCCACGGATCAGCTAGTGGCGATAAAGATCCTCAAGTCCACCGACGAAGAGCACCGGGCACGCTTTCTCAAGGAGATCGAGACCCACAGCCGACTCGGTCATAAGAATATCGTCGGCTATATCGAGTCCATAAAGAGCAGTGATGGCCGGATGTTCCTGGTCATGGAGCGGATCAAGGGAATCAGTCTCCTGGAGATCATCAAGAAGCTCGGTCGCCAGAACGACGAAGAGAACATCGCCTCGATCCTGATTCAGGTCCTCGAAGCCCTGGAGCACGCGCACGAAAGACGAATAATCCACCGTGACCTGAAGTCCGGCAATATCATCCTGATGAAAGAGAACAATGGCGACCTGGTGGTCAAATTGCTCGATTTCGGAATCTCGAAATTCCAGGACGAAGACCAGAGACTCACCCAGGCCGGACAGGCGCTGGGATCGCCTGTCTATATGAGCCCTGAGCAGTGCATGGGACAGGTGATCACCACCCGATCCGATCTCTATTCCCTGGGCATCGTAGCCTATGAGATGGTCACCGGCAAACCGCCCTATATGCGCCGATCGGTCATCAACATCATGGCCGCCCACTGCGATGAGACAGTGAGACCGGACCCGATAAAGCCAGTAGCGCCGGAGCTGAAATGTGTGAAGGTCCTGGAGCAGATTTTGTTGAAAGCGCTGGAAACCAATGCTGACAAGCGCTTCCAGAGCGCCACCCAGTTCAAGGAAGCAGTCACCTACTGGATCGAGCAGGTGCGGGCCGGAAATGAAGATGCAGAATTGCCGGCACATCTACTCGAGACCGAGACTACTATTGCAATAACCGAAATCGACGAGTGTCTCGAAGAATCCCCATCCCCTGCCGATTACGCGCCAGTGCCTCTGGAACCTCCTTTCCTGGCCTCCGGTCCCAGCCAGGAGCCCGCTCCACCGCCGCAGCCGGTCCCTCTCCAGAGCGACGCCGGAACAATAACAGGAACAGCGACGGTGTCCGATCAAGACATCATCAGGGCTTCGCGAAACGACGCCCAGCGCCAGCTCCTCAAGACCACCCAGGAGCTTCGCCGGCGTGAGGCTTATTCGGGCAAGGAAGAGAAAGCTCCTGAAACGAAAAGCAGCTCCATGCGCTCGTCCATGGTGGAGATCATGATCCTGGTCACGCTCACTCTTCTCATCGGAATTGCCATCGGTCATTACGGCACTGTCCACTGGGACGAGATCCGGTCGATGCTCTCGAGCTTCACGAGTCAGACAGTCGAGCAAGACAGGGGCACTACAGCCGCTCCCCAGAGCGAATCGGAGACCACCAGCACCGAAGAGACGCCGGCGGAAGAGACGGCTACTCCGGAATCATCCCAGGAGTCTTCGGAAGAAACCGGCGAAGAAACCGGCGAAGAAGCCGTAACAGAACAAACGCAAGAACCGGCTCAGCAAGACGCCGGAAGCGCACCGACCGGAGAGAGCAGCGACACCACTGGTGATGGCAGCACCAATGAGCCGTGAAGCCCAGATTCAGTTGAGCCGCATGATCAGTGGACATTTCGTGGCTCAGATGATCTCGGTATGCGTGCGCCTGGGCATAGCGGACTGCCTCGGTGATAGCGCTCTGACATCCTCGGAGCTTGCCGAGAAGCTTTCTCTCGATGCCGGATCCCTGGAGCGAACCATGAGAGCGCTATCCACCAGCGGAGTATTCGACAAAGACGAGGAGGGACGTTACAGTCTCAGCGAGATTGGCTATTTCCTCAGAAACGATGTCCGGGGAAGTCAGGCCCCCATGGCTGCCGCATTCAGCGATCTCTGCCAC
>JAGQHH010000337.1:0-2731 GCA_020431945.1 Cyanobacteria bacterium HKST-UBA02
CTGCTCGACGAGATCGAGAAGGCTCACCCGGACATCTTCAACGTCCTGCTCCAGGTCATGGACGACGGTCGGCTCACCGACGGCGAAGGTCGCACCATCGACTTCCGCAACGTCATCCTGATCATGACCACCAATGCCGGTGCCCAGGAAGCCCGGCGCAACGGAATCGGCTTCGGCGCCAAGTTCGGCGTCGATTCCGACAAGGCGCTCGAGGCGGTGAAGCAGCTCTTCGCCGCCGAGTTCATCAACCGGCTCGATGAAATGATCTTCTTCGATGGTCTCACCAGAGAGCATATCGAGGTGATCGTCGAGATGCTGGTGGATGAGCTGAAGGAGCGCCTGAAGAGCGAGCACCGTATCTCGCTGGCGATGGAGACCTCCGCAATGGAGCTCCTCGTCGAGACGGGTTTCGACCCCATCTACGGTGCCCGGCCGATGAAGCGTGCCATCCAGCGGCTCATGGAAAACCCGCTGGCAGACGGCATCATCGGCGAGACCTTTAAGCGCGGCATGACTCTCAGCGCCGTCCGCGACGGCGAGCTCATCGACTTCCGGCCGGTAGTCGAGGAAGAGGGTCCCAGAAGAGGCCAGAGATGGGCCCTGGCGTCAGCTAGCTAGCGGGAGCGCGGGGCGGGAGGACCGGCTGAAGTCGGCTCACCCGCCCCGGCATCCGTCTTTCAATCGAAGGAGAGGAGTTATGGCTAATCCCAAGATGGTCATTATCGTTCGCAAGGATCTGGGGATGCGCAAGGGCAAGCTCGCAGCTCAGGCTGCGCATGCTGCCCAGGAAGCGATTCTCGATCGAAGCGGACCGATTCCCAGGCTCAAGGACAGCCCGGACATCCTCGCCTGGTTGGCTGATAACTTTCGCAAGATCGTCGTCAGCGTAAACAGCGAGGCCGAGCTCCTGGAACTCTACCGTCAGGCGGTGGAACGAGGAATCAACCACTACCTGGTGATGGATCTCGGCAAGACCGAGTTTGCCGGGGTGAAGACTTACACTGCCCTGGCCCTCGGGCCTGCCAGTGAATCGGAGGTCGACTCTCTGAGCGGCAGTCTTCCGCTCATTTAAGAGAGCTCCGGGCGAAGATGAGGGTAGCAGCGGCTCTGCCATTGCTACCTCCTCATTCTTCGTTTTTTCGAAATTTTTATTATATGTTTTAGTACTTTGCCGTTTATCAAAGAAGAACCGGCTGTCAAGCGCGGCTGCTCGATTGCGGCGGGTAGAAAGTAAAAACGGAATCAACGACTGGAAATCAGAGGTGAACGAATGATCTCGAAACTGCTGGACAATGTTATCGCTCTCTTGAGAAGCCTGGGCTCGCAGGACAGTGCCTGGGACAGTTATCGCAGAGCGAGGAGCATGGCACCTGAAAAGGAGCTGGAGCAAGCGCGAAGCTAGACGCGAAAAGCGCTTTTCTGGCGAAGCGAATTGCGGAGTGCTAAGCTAAACTATCCTCAATCTCAGTTTGTATCCGGCTAGCCGAACCCCCGAATAGGAAATTGCTCATGCGACTCAAAATAGCACTTATCACCATGGTATTAGCCCTCACAACCCTCGCCTCTTATGCTGCCGATCGGGTCGGGCTGTACCTCTACGGAACCAAGCATCAGCGCGGCGGCGAGGCGATTGCCCAGCAAACCGCCAATCTCTACGTTTATGACGGCTGCAAGGTAAAAGCCTACGATCAGAGCAAAATCTGGGCCCACGACACCTGTCATGTCGAAGCCTACGGGCAGACTACCGTGACCGCCAAAGCCGACACCACTATCAAGGCCTTCGACACCACCAGGGTGATCGCCAGCAACAACTGCAAGGTCGACGCCAACGGCAGTGCCAACGTTCTCGCCAGCGAAAACTGCGAAATCGATGCCCACGGAAACGTCGCCGTCCACGCCACCGACCGGGTCCTGGTCAAAGCCGACGGCAACTGCACCGTCCTCGCCAACAAACAGGTCACTGTCGAAGTGAGCGGCAACTGTATCGTCATGGCCCTTGGTGAAAGCCAGATCACAGCCAGCGGCAATGCCACCGTCAAAGCCTACGAGAACTCCAAGGTCCTCGCCAAGGAAGGCGTCAAGGTAGAGGCCTACGGCAACTGCGAAATTACCGCCGAAGATGGTGCCGTAGTCGAAAAGCACGAAGAGACCGCCAAGATCATTCACAAAAAGGTCTGACTCTCGCAAGCGAGCTCAAGAAAGAAAGCCCCGGACTCGGCTGTCCGGGGCTTCATTTTTATCGTGTTTTCGATACCGCCTCAGGCGATGGTGACCTCTTTGCAGAGATAAACATCCTGGATGGCATTGAGAAGCTCGATACCATCTTTCATCGGCTTCTGGAAGGCTTTGCGACCGGAGATCAGGCCCATGCCGCCGGCACGCTTGTTGATCACGGCAGTCATGATCGCCTGCTCGAGATCGTTAGCACCGGAAGCTCCACCCGAGTTGATCAGACCGGCGCGGCCCATGTAGCAATTGGCTACCTGATAGCGGGTCATATCGATGGGGTGATCGGTAGTCAGCTCTGAATACACTCTGGCATCGGTCTTTCCGAAATCCAGGGCATTGTAGCCGCCATTGTTCTCGGGAAGCTTCTGCTTGATGATATCGGCTTCGATAGTGACGCCGAGGTGGTTGGCCTGGGCAGTGAGATCGGCCGCGGTGTGATAGTCAACACCGTCCTTTTTGAAACCGGAGTTTCTCAGATAGCACCAGAGGATGGTGGCCATGC
>JAGQHH010000337.1:2912-3341 GCA_020431945.1 Cyanobacteria bacterium HKST-UBA02
GATGAAAGGAATCTTGTGGGCATACTTTCTAGCCACCGAGCCCAGCACACCAAAGGTGGTAGCAACAGCATTGCAACCGCCTTCAATAGCCAGTTTGATGATGTTCTCACCGTCGAAATAAAGCGGGTTCTTGGCGAAAGAGGCACCACCGGAGTGCTCGATACCCTGATCGACAGGGAGGATCGAGAGATAGCCGGAGCCCGCCAGACGACCGTGGTTGTAGAGGCTGTTCAGGCTTCTGAGGACCTGGGGATTGCGATCGGTGATTGAAGAAATTCGATCGACGAAGTCGGGACCGGGAAGATGGAGCAGGTCCTTGTCGATTCCTTTAGATTTGTGGTCGAGAAAATAAGCGCTCTTATCGCCCAGAGCCTTCTCGATTTTAGACAGTTCTGTCATAACTGGCATGTCGATCTATCTACGCCTCCC
>JAGQHH010000028.1 GCA_020431945.1 Cyanobacteria bacterium HKST-UBA02
CACCGGGATATCAAGCCGGCGAACATCATGGTAGCCGATCTGGACAGCGCTGAGCCCAGCATCAGAATCCTCGATTTCGGTATCGCCATGACAAAGAGAAGCAGCCAGTCCGGCATCGAGACTCCGGCGATGGCCGGAACGCCACTCTATATGAGCCCCGACGAGGCACAGGGTAGAAAATACGACGAACAATCGGAAATCTACTCCATGGGCTGTGTCATCTATGAAATGGTGACCGGCGAGCCTCCCTTCGAAGCGGAAAACGCCATCGATCTGATTGCCATGCATGCCGTAAGCGAGCCTCCCGACCTGGCGGAGATCGTCGGACGAAGCAAGCTCACCAGCGGTCTATCGGAAATAGTTATCGCCTGCCTGGCCAAAGATAGCAAGGACAGACCGGCATCCATGATCGATCTCGAGCAGAGGCTATCGGAGTTGCCCGTTGAGCCCGAGCCGTCCGCTCCCG
Organism: Cyanobacteria bacterium HKST-UBA02; assembly: GCA_020431945.1. The sequence goes on from JAGQHH010000028.1 coordinate 467, forward strand.
ACAAAATCGTCCCCCTGCCGCCGGTCGCCACGGGAAGACCGGTCCGGTTCGTCTATGCCGCCGGTGCCCTGGCTGCGATCCTGACCGCCGCTGCTGTCGGCATATCCCTGATGAGCCCATCCGGGAAGCTCGATCACATAACGGACAAGGGTCTCACATCCACTTTACTGAGCCACTCTAGCGAAGCAGAAGAGTTATCCCCGACATTCGTCTTCGAGAATGCCGGAAAGGTCGCCATATCAGAAAGCACCACAACTGATGCTGATCTCGAGAAGCTCGCCGGCGAGAGAAGAGCCGGCAAAATCCGGGAGCTCAGACTGATCAACCCGACGATCACCTCTAAAAGCATCGTATGGCTCAAGCAATTGCATTTGAAGACCCTGTGGATCAAGAACTCCTCAGGAACAATGAGCAGCACCCAGATCCTCTTCGGAGAGAGAAGAGGGGGAGAGAGCAATGAGCAGTTGAACCTTACCGACGGAGACATCGGAAGACTCCTGGAAGGCACCGGTCTGAGCGAAATACAACTCGAAGGGCTGCCCATCGAGGGTACCTGCTTCAAGTCTGCGGCAGGAACGGAATTAAGCAAGATTCGACTGATGGACTGCCCGGTTAGCGACGCCGGTCTGGCAGCAGTGTCCGATGTCGGCACCCCCACATGGCTATGCCTGAGAGGAGCAGACGCGCCATTTTCCGGAAAAGGTCTTTCATATCTGAGCAAGCTCAAAAAGCTCGAGGTTCTCGAGATCAGTATCAATAATCTCGAGCCCGGCGGCACGACAGAGCTGGGCAATCTGAAAAATCTCAGGGGACTTCATATCTTTTGCGATCGAAAGTTACGCCGGGGAGAGCTGGGCTTTCTTTCGAATCTTCCGCGCCTGAACGACTTGAGCCTCGCCGGCTACTGCATGACCGAAGATGCCATAGACTCCCTTGCCGGTCTGAACATCACACATCTCACCCTTCGCAATACCAATCTCGATGACCGACTCCTGAGCAGGCTTCCCCCGCTTCCCCTCGAGACGATCATCCTGGACGATTCTCTGATCGAGGGCAATGCCGCCGAAAGCCTGGCCAGGTTGAAGAATCTCAAGGCAATCGGGGTCGCCTACTGCCGCAGGCTCACCCCGGACGGTCTGGACAAGCTCCGCAAAGGACTACCCGGAAGGCTGATCAACCGGGGAGAGGACGAGGGCAGAGTGGAGATCATCCCCTATGTTCCCGCCGGTCGCTGAAGAACCAGGAAGAAATCAGAAATCCGGTGTCACTTGCAAGCAACCAGAAGGATCGAACCCCCTGCTCTCGAGCAGATCGCCGCCCAATTCCGCACTACATTCGATACCACGATAAAGCATCCGCGGCGCGAAATCGATCATTACCCGGAGCATCTCCGCTTCGATCTCAGGCCGCTCACCTTCATCTTCGGAAGCGAGGAAACGGCTGATCTCGAGGATATCCTCAGACTTCGCTCTGGCACCGCCGGCGGCGATGATCTCGCCGTCGCGATCAGCAACGAGAAAGAGCCCTTGCTTACCGAAGTAGTTGGCCTCTACATTGATCAGGTCGTTGTCGGCGCCCTGCAGGTCGAACTCCTTGCCGGCGGCTCCGGCCACCGCCTCGGCGAGAGCGCGTATCTTCTTCTCGTCCTGGCGGTTGGCGATGCGGATCTGCATGACGGCCTTTATTTGATCAGGAAGGCGACCAGCAACAGGGCGACGATGTTGAGGATCTTGATCATCGGGTTGATAGCCGGTCCGGCGGTATCCTTGTAAGGATCGCCTACGGTATCGCCGGTGACGGCTGCCTTGTGGGCTTCGGATCCTTTGCCGCCGTGGTGACCGTCTTCGATATATTTCTTGGCGTTATCCCAGGCGCCTCCGCCGGAGGTCATGGAGATCGCCACGAAGATACCGGTGATGATACTGCCCACCAGCACGCCACCGAGAATCTTGGCGGCTGCATACTCGCCGGGCAGTGCATGGGAGAGCCAGAAATAACCGAGAGCGGCAATCACCACCGGGGTGAGAACCGGCAGAAGGGCGGGAGCGACCATCTGCTTGATGGCGGCGCCGGTGACGATGTCGACACAGCGGGCATAGTCCGGTTTGCCTGTGCCTTCCATAATTCCGGGAATCTCTCTGAACTGGCGGCGCACTTCTTCCACCACCATGCCTCCGGTCTTGCCCACCGCTTCCATGGCAAATGCCGAGAAGAGGAAGGGGATGAGACCACCCAGGAAAAGTCCGGCGAGGACATAGGGGTTGGAGAGGTCGAAGGAGATATCGGCAGTTCCACCGGCCTTGTGTATAGCCACATTGAGCTCCTGGGTGTAGGAGCTGAACAGCACGATAGCGGCAAGACCCGCCGAGCCGATGGCATAGCCTTTTGTGACGGCTTTGGTAGTGTTGCCTACAGCATCCAGGGGATCGGTTACTGATCGAACTTCTTTGGGAAGCTCGGCCATCTCTGCGATACCACCGGCGTTATCGGTAATCGGACCATAAGAGTCGATGGCCACGATGATACCGGCCATGCTGAGCATGGACATGGCGGCCAGGGATACTCCGAAGACTCCGCAGAGGATGTAGGAGACAAGGATACCGGCGATGATCACCAGCACCGGATAGGCGGTGGACTCCATGGAGATTGCCAGCCCGGCGATGATGTTGGTGGCATGACCGGTTTCGGAGGCCTTGGCGATGTGCTTGACCGGTCTGAAACTGGTAGAGGTGTAATACTCGGTGATAAACACAATCAGAGCGGTCACGGCAAGACCGACCAGGGAGGCTGCATAGAACTTCCAGGTGGGCATGGGCTCACCGTGGATACTGAGACCGCCCATCATAATATCGGTGACGAACCAGAAGCCGATAGCGGCCAGGAGTCCGGCTACGATCAGACCTTTGTAGAGAGCACCCATGATGTTGTTGCTCTTGCCGACACGCACCGCCATGGCACCGACCACCGAAGTGACGATAGAGACGGCTCCGAGAACCAGCGGATAAACGAGGACCATACCGGCGGTCCCGGCTTCGATTTGCTCGTGGAACACCTGGTGGGCGAGAAGCATGGTGGCGATAGCGGTGACCGCATAAGTCTCGAAGAGGTCGGCAGCCATACCGGCGCAGTCGCCGACATTGTCCCCGACGTTGTCGGCGATGACGGCAGGGTTGCGCGGGTCATCTTCAGGAATACCGGCTTCCACTTTTCCGACGAGGTCGGCACCGACGTCGGCGGCTTTAGTGTAGATACCGCCGCCCAGTCGGGCGAAGACCG
>JAGQHH010000029.1 GCA_020431945.1 Cyanobacteria bacterium HKST-UBA02
TCCGGCACCGGCAATATGAAATTCGCCCTCAATGGCGCTCTCACCATCGGCACCCTGGACGGTGCCAATGTCGAGATGCGCGAGCAGGTCGGCGCCGAGAACTTCTTCCTCTTCGGTCTCACCGTAGAAGAGGTCAATGAGATCAGAGCAAAGGGTTACAGACCGCGTTCGTTCTATGAGCAGAACCGTGATCTGCACACTGTGCTCGATCTGATCGGATCAGGGATGCTCTCGCCATCCAATCGGACTCTTTTCCATCCTCTCCTGGGCAATCTGGTGGAGCACGATCATTTCCTGGTCATGGCCGACTACCAGCATTATATAGATTGCCAGGACAGAGTCTCTAAAGTCTGGACCGATCAGGAGCAGTGGGCGAAGATGTCCATACTCAATGTCGCCCGGATGGGGATGTTCTCGTCGGACCGAGCCATCAAAGAGTATTGCGAGGATATATGGCATGTGAAGCCGGTTCCGGTGGAGCTCGATATCATCAAGCCCCAGATGGCGACAGTGTGAATATTACGCCTAAGCCATATACCCTTGACGGCATATACCCCTGAGGGTATAATCAGAAATACGATGAGATGATCAGGAGCATGGATGGATAAATATGCTCGCCTGCAACTCTTCTATAAACAGTTGCAATCTGCACCTGCCGCAAGCTCGCATGACGAGGCCTTCGCGCTCCTCTTCGATACTCTGAATACAATCGAGGATGAGCACAGCGGTGTGCTATTCGATCCGGCGAATTGGCAGACGGATGGCAGGCTTTATCCGCCGCAGACCGACAGAGCTTATGAAGTTGATGGTTTTCCCGAAGTGATTCGATACAGAAGTGCCGGCCACAACACTTACATTGCGAGTAATGGTGCAATCGAAGTGAGGATAGTCGCCACCAACGAGGTAGACTTCAGAAAGTCAGGTGCTGATGGTAGGGGGGTATGGAATGAGCACGACAGCGTCTAAGAGTGCTGACAAATCTACTGAAATGAACGAAATTCGGCATATGCAGCGGTTCCTTGTCAGAGCGTTTCCGACTGCCAGGATCACAGTCGACGAGCCCCTCGCCAAAGGCGGGGTCTGGTCGCTGGACCTGTTCCTTCTCGACTACCACCTCGCGGTTTCCTGGAAAAAGGGTAAGGGCTTCGGCATCGTCTCGAGTAGCACGCACGGGTATGGCGAAGGTGCCGATGAAGTTTTCGATACACTGGAAGATGCGCTCCCGAGAGTCGTAGAACTAGCAGCCAACCGGCGCTCGACCGACCCTCCTGAAGCTGTCAGGCTTAAAGACTTGCGAGAACAACTCGGTCTTTCCCAAGAAGAGGTGGCCAGGCGGCTAGGAAAGAAGCAAGCTTCCATTTCCAGGACCGAGGCAAGGTCAGATTTTCTCGTTTCCACGCTTCAAGAAATCGCTCAGGGCTTAGGAGGAAGGCTGGAAGTGAAAGTTGTATTCCCGGACAGAGAGAGAGAACTCAAATTCGGAGAGTGAAAAATCAGGCAATTCCCTGATTGCCACCACTCTGCGAAGCCATGGCCACCAGCCGGGCGGCATCGTCCAAATTGGCGTTGACCCGGCGGGCGTATTCCTGGGGATGAGCAGGTCTTTGCGAAGCAGCAGCAGCCCGACCGGGATCCGCATAGTTCTGATCTATTTCGGCGAGATGACCGATAGAGACTTCGGCGTTTACCCTGGGATCGAATGCCTGATCTCTGCTGAGACCGGCTTCGGTGAGCATGCCGCCCCGGTGGAGCTGGAAGAGGCCGAAGCTGGTGCCACCATCTCCGACGGCTCGATTATCCCCGCCACTTTCGACAAGCATCATGGCTACGGCAAGATTCGGGTCGACACCGTGGCGCTCGGCTACATCCACTACAGTGCGCACATTGTTTAGAAGAGTCTGGCTGTCTACGTTCGAGCTGATACCACTGGTCTGAGTATCCGGCTGTACTGGCTGATCCGGTTGCATCGGCTGATCTTGAGGGATGAAGCTGGTGGCACCGCGGGGAATATCAGAGCCGGGATAGATTCCGGAGTAGTCCGGATTGTAGGGACCCATCAAAGAATTGAGCCGGTCCATGAACGGGTTTTGAGTTTGAGTTTGCGGCTGAAACTGAGCTTGAGACTGAGGTCGCTCCTGACTGACGTTCTGATTCTGATTCTGACCAGTCTCCGGCTGGCTCTGAAGGATATCGTTCCACCAGGAAGGATAGTCCTGTCCCGGATGGCTGGCCTGAAAAGCGGCTATGAGCTCGCGATAGTACTGCTTGACTGCCTGATCCGCAGCCAGAATCGCTTCCTTGACGCTCCTGTCACCGGTCTCGAGCTCTATATCGAGCTTGCCGTCGGCCAGGGGATCGCCCTCGCCGATCTTAATCAGTTGAGCCTTTCCGTCGCTTCCTTCCACCATCTTGAAATCTGCCCGGCTTCCGGAAGCAGCGTTCGCCTCGGCGGATGTCAGGGAGAGAGTAGCAAAGGGATCGTCCAGAATCAGCTCAGCGGGCTCGGCGCTTGCCTGCCGCGAAGGCGAAGCCAGGTCCGCCCGGAGCCCCTCGTCGGCGTAGAAGCGCCGGGAGAGACTGACGAAATCGTCTGTGACAGGCGAGCTCAGGCTCGATTCGAAGTTTGGAGAGAAGGTCATGGTAAAAATCGACAAATAACGGGGTGTTAGCTATCTTACGAAGCCGGCAATGTCGAAGTGGTGACTGTTCGGTGTCGGAGTTGTGACAAGACTCTCCTCCGGGCCGGTTCAGGGTGAGATAATGCGGCAGTGCCCGAAAGCTGTGCCGCATGAACCCCTTACAGATAATCGCCACCCTCAGAAAGTTCGGAAACTACCTGGTAGGACTGTTTCCATTTCTGGCAGTTCTGGCTGATCGTATGAGCGAGGTCCTGAAGGTCGCTGCTTCATCCCCGGCCATGGCAGGGCCCTTGAAGCGCGTGGCGGAGTCGGTTTTTTTCGTCTCTATCTGGAAGATCGTCGAGCGCTTCTACTGGCGGGATTACAAGAAAAACCGCCTGGATCTGAGCCAGTCTCCACCTGAATGCTTGCCGGTTCTCAGACCGGTTTTCCAGATGGCGGCCCTGCTCTGCGTGCTCATTCCCCTCACCGGGCTCGGCTCTTTGCGGGTGCCCATAGAGACTCTTTCAGGTTTCACCGGAAATGTACCTTCCTGGGCTGTGATCCTCTGGATGATTTTCCTGCCCATGGGCTGGGCCTGTCTGCTATCGGGAACAGCGGTCTCGAACCGCTCTTTTTTCGTGCCCATAGCGACCGGAGCGCTTTATTTCGTCTCTTCCTGTGTTCTCGATCTGCCCAGAAGCGCAGGCAATGCTTTTCTTCCAGGGGCGGTTCTGCTCAATCTGCTTTTGTGTTTGAGAAGCCGGGAGAGCACCACTTCCAGGCAGCGCTTCTATGACTGGTTGACGGCTCTTCTGGCAGGCGCCCCCTGCGGGATCGCGCTTACAGCCCTGACTCCCCTGCGACCCTATCTCGGATCGTTCCTCCCGCTTGACGGACCCACCATCAGCCTGGGTCTGGGCAGTCTCCTGGGGGCGATACTGGGTGCAATCTGTCTGCTTCTATCCCGGCACTCGCGACTGAGCTGGTTCGGTCCCTCCAGTATCGGCGAGGTTACATGGACCAGTTTTTGGCTCATTCTGATCTTTCTCACCTTCGCTCTTTCGCGCGGCGACCTCGGTCATCTGGGAGGCTCCATAATCTCGAGTCTTGATCTGAGCAATAACTATCTCTGGCCGATTTTCTATTTCATCGGTATCGGGATCATGCACAAACTGATGAGCAGCACCAAAGTGATTGCCAACTCCACCCGGGGCATGCTGCCCTCCTGGCTTCTGGTGCCGTTTCTGACAATTCTACTGATACTGGCTACAGCGGTCTCTTTCAGCGAAAGGATCTGCTTTTTTGCGTCTTATCAAAAAGGCCCGTTCTGGGAGGCTATCTTCAGCGCTTTCCATCCTTTATATAGCGCCAGCAGAGAATCGATCTGGCTGGTGCCCCTGACCACCATGTCGGTGCACTGGTTCTCCTGGGTGCTTCTTTTCACCCTGGCGGTGGCTTCGGGACTGGCCATTCAGAAGCGTCTCACCGGAGAAGCTGTCTCGAGACTGTTTTTCATGGTCTGCCTGGCGGCTCTGCTCATCTGGGAGTATGTTTTCCAGCTCTCTTCTTTTGCCCGCACACCATCACATTCGGTAACCGTTCTCACCCTTTTCGCTCTCTGGCTTCTCTGGCTCATGCACACCATAGGCTGGTCCATGAGCCTGAGCTCTTCGCCAATGTGGCCAGCTGCCGGAAGGCTCGCAACCTATGCAGGCATACTCTCTCTGGTGATGCTCGAGATTAATGCAAAGGCTGCCAGCGCCGATTTCCGGATCACCAATCAGCTCTTTCTGACCATGTTCCGGGGCGTGATCGATGTCGGTCTCCCTTATTACTTTTTGATCTGGGCCAGCCGCCGGATGAAAGATTTCACCATCGAGACCGCCACCATTTTCAAGGCTTTCGTAGCAGGCTCGCTCTTCTCATTTCTCTTCAATCTACTGGATAAATTCGCCGCCTGCGGCTTTTCTGTCGAAGGGCTCTCGCAACTGCTCGCCAGGCAGAATGAAGGATGGCAGTCTACCGGCAATCTCCAGCTCGATCTGGTCCTGCCCGATCTGTGGTTTGTTGTACGAGCCCTGCTCTATGCAGGGCTCCTGCTTCTGGTCATGCTCAAAGCCGAAAAACGCTTTGCCGGCGACAAAGATGCGAAGCATTCGATCATCTTCACTCTTATCGCCTTTGCCAGCGGTATCATCGCTTTTTCATCCACGTTCGTGGAGCTTCCTCTGCCGAACGAGATCAGGGTGGCACTGGCCCCGGTGCGTCAGGCACTTTCTTTCGACTGCAATGTTTTCGTCGTCTACCTGGCTGCCTGGATACCGGCACTGATCCTGGCGATGATCCGCTTCCTCACCGGTAAGCGCCGTCATCTGATGGGCGTCTTCTTTCTAATTGTCGTTCTCAATGCCATCATCGCCTGGTCCTACCAGACATTCGAGGTGCTCATGCGCGCCTCCGGCACTCTCTATGCCGCCGTAACGGCGCTATCGGCGATGTTCGCCGTACTGGTGATCATCGCTCTCGATATTCTGGACGGACCCGAACCACCAGAAAATACAGAGACCGAAAAAGGCCCGCTCCTCTCTCGTCCCGCCCTCGCCCTGGTGATCATGTGCATGGCTCTGGCGACCCTGATTCAAGCTGCCGGTGGTCTCGATCTCAAGATGACCATGAGAAAGGTCCCGGTTATGAAGGATACTCCCCTGCTTCTGAGCAAACGCTGGCAGATGAAAGAGGTGGAGCCGGGAAGACCTCTGCCTCCCAATCCGACCATCCTTCTGACAAGACCGGGGGAGGGAGCCCTGACCCTGCTTCAGATAACCAGCCTGGCTCCTGATCCGAAAGGAGCTGCCCACCATCTGGAGGCTCTTATCAAAGCCGCTCTCGATTCAGGCTCTCTTCCCGGTCTCAAGCTCAACAATGTAGAGTCCTGGAATCGGCACTATCCAGGGGCCGTGGCCTGTTATTTCAGTTATGAGCTGCCTTCAGGCAAAAATGTTCTGACCATGTCGGGGTTGTCGGTTCTGCTGCCCCGGGTAGGAGGCAGGACTATCGTTTTTTCCCTCTATACATCGCCGAGCACCATGGAGCAAGAGCGCTGGGAGCTGGCCGCCACCATCGAGCGTCTGAGGCGTACACCGTGATATGCTTTGCCAAAATAAAGGAGGCCTCCAGTGGCTGACAAACTCAATCGCGAGCTGATCAAAAGCTTTATCGATCCTTACCGGGTAACAGACGGCAAGAAATTCAAGCTTGCTTCTTTAGATCCCGATGATACAGCCAGTTTCACTCCCGAGCGCAAAGCGGAAGCCAAAGAGCTCCTGACCCGGGGCATCAACTGGCTGGCTGACAAGCAAGATGTGCTCTATGCCCACGATCGCTGGTCGGTTCTCCTCATCTTCCAAGCCATGGACGCCG
>JAGQHH010000030.1 GCA_020431945.1 Cyanobacteria bacterium HKST-UBA02
TCGGTAGCCAATCTCACCAAGGAAGACGGTCTCTCTTTCATGGAAAAAGCCGAGAAACACCCGATTCATACAGAGATCACCACTTATGGGCTGGATCGGGTCAACCAGGCGGTTGCCGACCTCCGGGCAGGAAAGCTCAACGGAGCCGCCGTCATCGAGATCTAGTCCTAAATCTAATTCAGGTCCGGATCGGAGCTCCTGCCGCCCCGTTCGGTATCCGTGACACTTGCTGCCTTGAGTTTGAGTAGGATGCGTTTGATCTCGCGCACTTCCTTGAAAGTATCCCCATCCGATTCGGCCAGGGGAACCTCGAAATGACATTGCACATCACTCGACCGGGCTCTCATATAGAGATAGCCGAAAAACGCGATCAACGCCAGAGCCAGAAAAATGATAATGCAAGACCAGAGCATCGAGCGGTCACCTCGATTATATATATACCCTTATAGTGTCAGATAAGCTATCTTAAACACACGGAGCTGAAAGGAGAAAAGTCGATATGAGAAAGGTCGCCTCGTTATTCCTGGCCCTGACAGTAGCTGCAGGGTTTTCCACCTTTGATGCGGCGCTAGCCAAAAACTACAACAAGAACTACAAAAAATATGTCAAGAATCAAGAGAAAATAGCCAGACGCGCAAGAAACAACTGGCATGACAGCGGCAATCACAATGGCCGGAACAACAATAGCTGGGGCAACGGTGTCGGCTGGAAGAACGGCAAAGGACACTGGCACCGCAAGGGCAAAGGCAAAGGAAAACACAGAGTCAACTGGAATAACGGCAACGGACCTCGTTGATCACTGCGATCTCTGATCCTGATCTTGCTCCCTATCCCTGAGACCAAGCGCCGGAGCCAGATCCTTGAACCTGGCTATAAGACAGGCCAACAGCACTCCGAAAACGAGACCCGAGAGACTCGACTCCGGTCCGAACAGCCCGCCGCCGAGTAGAAAGCCGGGCTCCAGTCTGGAGTGGACCAGAGCGGTTCCCAGGTCGTGGCCGGAGACATAAGCGCCGAATACCGGACCCTCGAAAAAATTCCAGGCCCAGTGGATACCTATCGGGAGCCAGAGATTCCGGCTTACCAGAAAAGCCAGATTGAGCGGCAAGCCTGACTCGAAAGAGAGGACGAGACATGAGAAAGCCTTATCGAAAAAGGGCAGCCCGTTGGCAGGATTGATCATATGGGCGAAGCCGAAGATGAGGGAAGCGACTATCACACCACCGGTGGTGCCAATTCCTTTTTCCAGAGTCGAGAAAATGAATCCGCGGAAGACGACTTCTTCAAGCACCGCCACCACCAGAAAGAAAATCAGATATGAAAAGACTCCGGGATCGAGAGCGACCGACTGGACTCGATAACCACCCAGAGCGAATATGCCACCAATAATGGCGACCACCAGAATAGCGCCAAGAACAAAACCCGCGAGCAAATTGGCGGGCATCCGCTCATTTTTGAGACCCAGGTCGGCCAGCAATTTTGTGTCGAATCGACCCGAGCAGACACAAATCAAAAGGAGCGCCATGACAAGGACGATAAGCTCCTGAACAGTATCCGCCATGCTTCCCAGGAAGCGAAAATCGATGCCGGTAGCGGCTATAACCTGAAAAAGGAGCAGATACAATCCGATAAACAAGACGAAGAAAATGGCCACCCGAAGCAACGACCAGACGATCGTCCACCTGTCCATTTCTCCACTCGCCTTACTGCTCAAGTCTCCTGGCATCCTCATGATGACGTTTATGATAATACATGCAAGAATTGATCCCTCAAGGCGACTCTATTTACTCGATGACCAAACTAGTTCATTTGATTTGCGATTACGGACCGGGCGATATGGCCTGGGCTGAGGTTACCGGCGCTTTCTATGCTCTGCTTCCCGACCATGTCAGGTTGCACGCCACCTCTGTACCGCCTTTCGATACCGTAGCCACCGGATTCATACTGGCGCAGCTGGCAAACGCCGACGAGCCCCTGAGACCGAGAGACACTATCATCTTCGCCAACACGGCTCCGCGTAAAGACAATCTCAAGGCACGCCACAATAACGAGGGTGAAGGTCTGCTCTTTTGCACTCTGAAAAACGGCGTCAATGTAGTTGCCGTCAATAGCGGCTACTCGCTGTCCTTTGTCCGCAACGATATTCTCGAGCTCTGGAGCACCACTGTGGAAGACTCTGGGAGCCAGTTTCGGTCGCGCGATTTCTTTCCGCGCACCGTCGGTCAGGTAGCCCGGGAAGACTTCAGCTTTATCAACCACAAGCTCCAGCCTCTCGATACAATCATGGCCCCACCTTCGGATGTGGTGGGTTATGTAGACTCCTTCGGCAATATCAAGACCACTATCCGGGTGGGCGACGAGCAGGTCTATAGTCTCAGCCCCGGAGACCGGGTCAAGGTGAGGATCGAGAGCCGCCTGCGCACAGCCACTGTGGCCACCGGCAGCTTCAATATCCTCGAGGGCGACCTCGCTTTCGCTCCCGGCAGCTCCGGTCATGGAAGCCGTTTCTGGGAGCTTTTCAAACGGGGAGGCTCGGCCTGGGAAGACTTCGGTCATCCGGCTAACGGCAGCCCCATCGAGATCACCCGGGCCTGAATAAAAAAACGGTCCTGCCCTCGGGACAGGACCGACTTAAAGACTGGATCGGATCGAACGCTCTAGTCGAGAACCCAGGGAGTAGCGCTGGGATTGACTGTGAAGCCCTGGTGCGTCGCTTTCTGACCGTTGTAGTTGAGAGCATCCTGGACGTTGCGGATCATATCGCCGCAGATATGTCCCAGAACTCCCAGAGCCACCATGCAAAGAGCGGCGACAGCGCCGATACCGATGGCATATTCGACCATGCTCTGACCGCTTTGACTTCTTCTTGCTTTCGTCTCTCTAATTGATTTCATTTCCGGGTCCCTCTTCTAATGCAGCAAACTCTCAGACTGCAGAGAATATCACTGAAGCGTCAAAATGGAAACCGTTTTCATTTTTGTTTAACCGGAATTAATTTTTAGCAGGTGCCAAAGACCACACGGTCGCCGTCGAATCGATCGATCACCGCCAGGGAAACAACCGGGCAGGTAACGCCGGACAGCACCTGACGCCCGCCCTCGAAAGACTTCTCGATCACGGTCCCGATACCGACTACGGTGGCACCGCTGCTCTCGGTAAGACGGACAAGAGCACTGAGCGTGCTTGCCGTGGCCAGGAAATCATCGAGGATGAGAACCCTGTCTCCACTGTCCAGATACTCGGAGGAGACCACCAGCTCGACCTTGCCGCCATGGGTGCGGGACGCAGCAGACTCCCGGTAGTCGTTTCTGGCCATGGTCACCGGCTTGTTCTTGCGTGCAAAAACAATCGGCACAGCCAGACACATTCCGGCAGCCAGGGCCGGAGCGATACCACTGGTCTCGGCAGTAAGAATTCTCGTCGGTCTGGTATCGGCGAAGATCCGGGAGAACTCCTCGCCTATCTGTTTCATCAAGATAGGATCGATCTGGTGGTTCATGAAAGAGTCGACTTTGAGAATGCCGCCTCCCAGGACCTTTCCGTCTTTCAAAATGCGCTCTTTGAGGACTTCCATAAGAGTTCCTATCTGCCTGTTCTTCGGGTCGATTTGCGCGTACGTGGAGTAGCCGTTTTGCCGCTCCCTGCTTTCTTTGCTCCGGATTTCTTTCGGGCGGTGCTCGCCTTCCTGGACGGTCTTCCATTTCTTCTGCCGTTGGGAGAGTCAGGAAGAGGCAGGCTGGGCTTCTGCGAGAAATCGGGAAGCTTGAAGGGCTTCGACTTGAGGTCCTTCTGAATCAGCTCTATGGCTCTGTCCATTTGGGGATCACGCCCGGCCTCGAAATCATGCGGAGGAATATCCACGACATAATCCGGATCGGTTCCGTAGTTTTCGACTCCCCATCCGACATCGGCGAACCAGAAAGAGAATTCCGGTTGAGTCGTGATAGTGCCATCCACCAGACGGTGACGCGGCCAGATGCCGATGACACCACCCCAGGTGCGCCGCCCGACCAGGGGACCGAGCTTGTAGAGCTTGAAACAGTGGCTGAAGATGTCTCCGTCCGAGCCGGCGAATTCGTTGGTGAGCGCCACCATGGGACCGGCCACCGACTCCTGGGGATAAGGATGCGGCGGTCCCCAGCGGCTGACATCGTAACCCACTCGCTTTCTCGCCAGCTTCTCGAGCAAGAGAGGCGAAACATGACCACCACGATTGTAGCGAACATCCACCACCAGTCCCTCCCGATTCACCTCGGCGAGATAACCGCGATGAAATTCGGCGAAGCCCATGGGTCCCATATCCGGAATGTGGATATAGCCGATTCGGCCCCGGGTCTTCTCATGCACATAACGGCGGTTGCTCTCGACCCAGTCACGGTAGCGCAGGGCGCGCTCATGCCTGAGAGTCTTGACCGTCACCGTCCGAGGTCTGGACCTGCCGGTCACCAGGGTGAGAGATACCTCTTTGCCGGCTTGATTCAGGAGAAGCTCACCCACCGAAAGCTCGGCACTGACCTGATAGCCATTCACCGCCAGGATCACATCGCCCTCGCCGACATCCAACCCCGGTCGTAGAAGCGGTGAGGAAGCATCGCCGTCCCAGCTGTCGCCCCGGCAGATCCGCTCGATCTTATAGCCCTTGCGTCTGGCATCCCAGCTCAGATCCGCCCCGAGAAAACCCTGCCTGTACCAGGGAGAGCGCCGGTAGTCTCCGCCCATCTCATAAGCATGGGAAGTGCCCAGCTCGCCCTGCATCTCCCAGATCAGATCCGAGACCTCGGAGCGAGTCCTGATCCGGTGAAGCAGGCAGGAGTATTTATCACGAACGAGATCCCAGTCGATATCAGACATGCGCTCATCCCAGAAATGCTCTTTCTGGAGACGCCATGCCTCGTCGTACATCTGAGCCCATTCAGCCTGGGGAGAGACCAGGACCTGCGCCCGACCGAGATCGAGCAAGCCGGTCTCCCGGCCGATGTTGCTTGGAATCTGCGGTTGGCGCCCGTCTCCGGGAATCTTCTCGGAGGCGTCCACAGCCCTTATCCTCTTGCCGGATCGATAATAGAGAGTCTGGTAGTCGAAACTCAGCTTCAACTCATTGATCTCTCTGAAGATCACACCGCTCTTCTCGTCTTCGAAGTCATAGGCCATCAGATTGGCCTTCAGCCGATCCTCGTCATACCAGGAGAAGTCGGGTCTGATGCCCTGGACCGGATAAAGGGTGAAAAGAGCCCTGCCCCGGGCCCCGATTATCTGGCCGTAGCGCCCCTCGGGAACCGGGAAAGCAAGAACTCGCGACTCGATACCGTCGAAGTCTATTTTCAGAGGCGGTGCTTTCTGGGCTGCCGGCTTCTTGCGGCGCTTGCCTCTCTCGAACTCGCTCTTGAGCTCGCGATAAGCCTCGTCGAGGGCTTTCTTGTAAAGACGCTTCATCTGAGCATCACCACTGGCGGTGCGTGATGCTGTCGTTTTCCGGGAGGGCTCCGGCTGCGGTCGGGAAGGCTTTCTTCCAGGGATCGCGCGAGGCTCGCTCAGGAAGGGCGAAGGTACATCCTTTCGCAGTGTCACCAGGAAAGGTCTGCGCCCCTTGGGAAATCCATAGTCGAAGGACATGGAGTCGAGAACCGGATAGAAGTCCCGGGAACCGAGGAAATAAAGATACCGGCCATCCGGGTCCCAGGAAGGGGCGACATCGGCCCGCACGGGCTCGGTGATATCGTGCTTCGCTCCGGTGGAGGCGTTGACCACCCGGATAATGAAAAGATCCGGGTGGGAGGCCCAGCTATAGGCGATCCAGGTCGAATCAGGCGACCATTCGAAACCGGCGATACGCTCGGCAGGGCTCCGGTCGAGGATCTTGACCGAGCCCTTCTCGATATCGACCACGATCAGCTCATAGCGGTGATTGCTCATGGCCACTCGAGTGCCGTCGCCGGATACGGAAAGAGCGGTAATGCGACCGATTTCCTTGCTGGTGATCAGGCGAGGCGGATGGCTCTGGTCGGCATAGTGCAGCTCGAGACGCTCGTAGCCATCACGATCGTTGAGCACCACGAAACGCTTGCCGTCGGGAAGCCACTCGCAGAGCCGGTAGCGGACCCGGCTCCCTTCGCCGTGCTGCAGGACAGGACCTTCGAAATTGCCCAGGGTGAGGGGCTGGCCGCGCATGATCAGAGCCACCGAATGACCATCCGGATGCGGGCTGTAGTCCTCGAGATATTCTGAGGCCCGGACGAATTTGCGCTGGATCTGGTAAGTACTGGCAGGCGCGCGCACATCGACTCTGGTTTCTTTGCCAGTTCGGGGATCGAAAACGAAGATGTCACCACCGGCGGTGTAGGCTATGCGCTTGCCGTCAGTAGAAGGGAAGCGGACAAAATAGCGATCCTGATTAGTGTGCTTTTCGAGATCACTCCCGTCCGAGCGGCATGAATAGATGTTGCCTATTCCTTCGTGGTCGGACAGAAAGTAGACGCGCTCGCCGATGAACATCGGCCAGACGGCATTGCCCTCGAGGTCTACCAGGCGCTCGAATTTCCCTTTGCCGCGGCGGTCGATCCAGATATCACCCCTGGTGCCTCCCCGGTAGCGTTTCCAGCGAGCCGGATCGGATGCATTGCGTCCGACCACGGCCCGTCCATCCGGTCTCAAATCGAACGAAGCTACGTGCCCCCAGTGAAAACACTCCGGGGAGCCGCCCGCCGCTGAAATCCGGAAAGCGTCGGTGGCCCGGAAGAAAGCCTGGCTGTCATCGCAGATGAAATGCACACTCTGAGAGTCGCTCGACCAGCCCACGACATTGAGGACATCGGCACCCAGATAAGTGAGGCGTCTGGGAAGCCCTCCTTCGGAAGGGATGAGAAACACCTCGGGATGTCCTTCCTCCCGGCCGACGAAAGCTACATATTTGCCGTCCGGAGAGACCCGGGGCATGGAGAATTCCCCACGCCCCGTAGTCAATCGCTGGGCCGCTCCACCCCCTGCCGGCACGGACCAGATGTCGTCCTCGCAGACGAAAAAGACCCGGTCTCCGGCTATTGCAGCGAAGCGGTAATAGCCGTCGTGGTGATCGATGATACTCATAAGATAGGACTACCTGGTTGTTTGCTGGAAAACTGGCTGGATCTACTGGGCGCCGCAGCCGGAGGTCTGCTTCATGAACTCTTTTCCGCGCTCGGCGATCTCTTCCGGGCTGAGATCCTCTATGCGGGATCCAATACTCCATTTGTTGCCGAAGGGATCGACCAGCTTGCTGTAGCGATCGCCCCAGAACATGTCGACGGGCTCCAGTTCGCCTACGCAGCCGGCATCGACGGCTTTCTCGAAAGCAGCGTCGACATCTTCGACATAGAGAAAGAAATAAGTGCTCACTTTGCCGATGGTTTCGGCGGAGAGAGCGCCCATCTCCGGGAACTCATCACAGAGCATCACCGGCGAAGTGCCGATCTTGATCTCGGCATGCATGATCTTGCCGTCGGGACCGGGCATACGTCCCATCTCCACCGCGCCGAACGCTTTCTTGTAGAACTCGATAGCCTTGGCAGCGTCTTTCAACACCATATGCGGTGTCAGAGTGTGGTATCCGTCCGGAATCGGTTTTTTCGCTTTAGTCATGGGCTTCTCCTCATTCACAGGCAGGCAATGACACCTTCGAGTTAGCCTGATCGCGCGACGCCCGGAACAAGCCCGGCGATGAAGCTCACAGCGCCCGAGCGCCTGTCGCTCCGAGCCTGTTCCTCTCGACTCAAATTCTACCAATCCGAAAAAGTGGGAAGCGCGAATTCCGGCACAATTAACCTGTTGAGAACTTGTTCTGATATTGGACTTTTGCGTTAGACGAAAGAGCATAGTTGGTACACTTAAGTAAGAATAAGGCGTCCCACAACATGAAAGTTTAGGCTCGATGCTAGGAAAAGAAGCAACTGACTCAATTGGCACTTTGTTCGTCGGAGCCGGTTTTGTTTCGCCCCAGCAACTGGACGAAGCAAAGAAAACCAGCAGCAGCCTGAACGTACCCGTCGAGCGCGCTCTGATCATGTTGAAAATGGTCAGCGACGCCAATGTCGGGCGTGTCCAGGAAGCCAATATCCTGGTGCAGGACGGGACCATCTCGGTTGACATGGGGGTGCGTGCCCTGAGGCTTGCCCGCCAGCACAACATGAACATCAAAGATGCCATCGGAGTCCTGGGCGAAGTCCACAAGAAGACCGGTCGTGTCCAGGCGATCACTACGCCTCTGACCGAGCTCCTGCTGTCCTGCAATATGATCACGATGGAGCAGATCGGGCGAGCCGTTCAGCAGGCCAAGGACACAGGCATGCAGATAGGCCGGATTCTCGTCCTCAATCGAGACGTATCCAGCTGGATGATGACCGCCGCTCTCAATTCGCTGATTCTGGTCCGGGAAGGCAAGATCGACAAGGAGCAGGCCCAGCAAGCGTTGACGACTGTCGGTCACCGCCGGATCAGCGTGGAGCAGGCTCTTTTCGAGCTCGGTCTCTATGTCGAGAAAGAAGGCCAGACCGTTCGTATCGGTGAGCTCGTGGCCATGGCCGGTTTCCTCTCCGATTCGGATATGCTCGAATGTCTCGAGATCGAGCTGGTCAAAGAAAAACAATTCGGGCAGATTCTTCTCGAGCAGGGTATCGTCACCCACGAACTCCTGGAAGCAGCCATCGTCCTTCAGGACATGGTGGCCAATTCCACCCTGAAAGCCTATCAGGCTGGCGAAGCCCTCAAGAATGTCAGGGACCGGCAGGTGATGGTCTACCAGGCGGTGGCAGAGCTCAATCCACCGCCCCAGGCACCGCCGGAAAAGCTGAGCCCCTCAGAGCTCCTGGTGCGCTCCGGGCTGGTCGATCAGAACACCATAGATAGCCTGGGCTGCGGCGCCGAAGCAAGCTCGATCAGGGTGGGCAAAAAAGTCCTTTCAGCCGGAATAATCAGCGAATCCTTCCTCTACCTGGCCCTTCGCACCTATTCGCTTTTCCGTCAGGGTTATCTCTCCGGCGATCAGACAGTAAAAGCTCTGGCTCAGTGCAAAGAAGGAAACATCAGCCTCGACGAGGCCCTGGCCAAGCTGGGCTGGTATGTGCCTGCCAGGATGCAGTGGGTCTGGACCTGATTCGTGATTGTCAGGCGTCTGGGCGCTGCAATTTTCTTGAGTCTTGCCTGTCTCACCCTCGGCAACGGCGCTGCTGATGCACGACCGAAGGTCGGTCTCGCCCTGGGCGGGGGCGGCTCCCGCGGGGCAGCCCATGTAGGCGTACTCCGCATCCTCGAGCAACAGAATATCCCGATCGATTATATCGCCGGAACCAATGTCGGAGCGGTGGTGGGCGGGCTCTACAGCGCCGGAGTGTCTCTGAGCGCTCTACAAGAGATGTTCGTTCGCAAATCCTTGATGAACGCCTACCTGAGCATACCGATCAAGGTGAAGCTCATAGCAGCGCCGGTTCGCTTTATTCCCCGTCTACTCGGCCGCAAGTCCTATGATGGTCTCTATAGCGGCGCCAGGCTGGCTCGCTTTCTCAACAAATATGTCCCTCAGGCAGAACAGAACATCGAAGATCTGAAAATTCCCTTCGGTGCAGTGGCCCTGAATCTCACCACCGGCGAGCTCAAGACCTTTCGGACCGGCAACCTGGGAGCCGCTCTCGACGCCAGCTCGGCGATTCCGGTTCTGAAGAAGCCGGTCAAGCTCGGGGACAGCCTCTATGTGGACGGAGGAGTGGTGGCCAACTTGCCGGTGGAGCAGGTAAAAGCCATGGGGGCCGAACTGGTCATCGCGGTGGATCTCGACGGGAAAGCCGAGAAGTAGACCGAAAAGGACTTCCTCAGAATAGGCAGCGTCAGCCATCGTGTGCTTACCCTGCACTTCTCCAAAGTCGATGAAGAGCAAGTAGAGCAGGCCGATCTGGTCTTGCGCCCGGAGGTGACCGGCATCGGGCTCATCTCAACAGCACCGGAAGACGCTCAGGAAGCTATAGCCGCCGGCGAGCGTGCGGCTCTCGCGAGCGTCGACTCGATACGCAAATTGATCAACGAACACTGAAAGCCTAAGTCAGAGCCGGCAGAGAGTCCATCTTGGTGGTGCTGCCCTGAGATAGCTCGGCGACTACATAGCCTTCGAGACCGCCTTCGAGAAGTCGTCTGACATCCTGGAGGAAACGAGCCGCAGGGGCACCGTCCAGAATGCGGTGATCGAAATTGAGGGCGATGGTCATCATCGGACGAATCTCGATGCGACCGTCTCTAACCACTGCGCGCTGCTCCACCTCGCCCACGCCGAAGGTGGACGTGGTCACACACGGTGGAACGAGGACACGCATACCAAACTTGCCCAGAGAGCTCAGACCGAATGTAGCGCCCATATAGCGCAGACGGAATGCAGGAAAATTGGTGCCAGCCCAGAGAATGAAACGTCTGAAGAGCCAGGGCATGTTGTTGAAACGATTCTGGAGATTGAGCTGATGAACGTCTTTGAGCTCGGAGCTTGCATACTCTTTGAGCTCGCGGGCGATCTCGGCTAGAGCCTTGTTGTCGGCATTCTCGATGGCGCCGAAGAAGACTGCTGCCTGGGAGCCGACAAGACGCTCGCAGGTGAAGCCCGCGACTATGTCGCCGAAAGTCACTTCCTTGCCCCAGGGCAGGCGAACCGTGCGGCTCTCGGGATGCGCTCTCTGCGCAATGGCGATAGCCTTCAGGAGGATCGCTGTAACAGTGGTCTTCACCCCCTGATCCTTGAGCTGGGATCGAAGATTCTCAGCCCAGGTCATATCGACATCGCAGAGAAGCAATGTCGGAACACTGCCCTTGTTGACGATATTGATCAGGTCGAGAACATTCCATCGAGGGCGGGCTATCTCCCCGATGGAGAAGCCGGAAGATTTCTTGTCTGATTCGCTGGACATTCAATTACCCATCCGATGTATTAGTTAGCGCAGAACTAAGTTACCGTAGTACTCTATTATATGATTATCAAGAGGAT
>JAGQHH010000338.1 GCA_020431945.1 Cyanobacteria bacterium HKST-UBA02
TCCGCCGCCGATCGCAGCGAAGCCAGGAATTTCAAGAGCCCTCTTCTGAAAATGGTGCCGGGAAAAGATCGACCTAAAATCGGTCTGGCTCTGGGTGGTGGCGGCGCGCGCGGGGCTGCACATGTGGGAGCGATTTCGGTGCTCGACAGAGCCGGAATCAAGTTCGACTACGTGACCGGCACCAGTATCGGGTCGGTGGTAGGGGGCTTCTATTGCGCCGGGGTGAGTCCGGAAGCGATGTACCAGGAAGTGCGCACCGCCAACGGAATGAGACACTTCATGACGGTTCCGCTCTGGTTTCGCATCGTAGCCGCACCGCTTCTTTTCGTGCCGCGCATAATCGGCTTTCACCCCTATGACGGGCTCTATGGCGGTAATTCTTTTCGCAAGTATCTGGTCGCAGGGCTGACCGCCGACCAGCTGGAGATTTCTTCCTTCAAGACTCCGTTCGCGGCGATAGTCTTGAATCTCCTGGATGGCAAGCCTTATATGATCCGCAAGGGCAATCTCGGCTATGCCCTGCAAGCCAGCTGTGCCGTGCCATCGCTCAGGAAGCCCGTGGAGATCGAGGACAAGCTCCTGGTTGATGGCGGGGTCGTCTGCAATTTGCCGGTCAAGCAATGCCGGCAAATGGGTGCCGATTTCGTAATCGCAGTCAATATCGACGAGCCATTTCGCGAGCTTCCTCCGGACCACTTTCGCAAAGCCGGCAGTGTGGCGCAACGAATGATCTCCTGGGGTCTCTATGACATAGACGATCCCCAGGAACTCCTGGCAGATATAGTTATCCATCCCGACACCACCGGCATCTCCTTGATTTCTACCAGCGGCTCCGATGCCCGCAAAGGCTATCGAAACGGGGTCGAAGCAGCCAAGAGGGCCCTCCCGGAAATCAAGGCGAAGCTCGCCCGGCTGGGCGTAGAGGTCCAGGAAGTCAGCACTGAATGCGGTGCTGGATCCAGAGGGTTTTCAAGCGACTAAAATGTAGTCGTCTAGTCACATTTTGTCCCAGCGAAGTTCACGATCAATGGAGGCGCCGTGGAATGCCAAAACTGTCTGATGTCGTCGATATAAAGACCGGGAAATACATTCAGAAGCCGCTTTTGATCATCCAGGACGTGATGCCGGTCGACGATGTCTCCAAGTCGATTCTCGAGCACATGCGCTATCAGTATCAGATGATCTCGCTAACCCCTATCGACACCGGCCCTCACGGCGGTCGGATCCTTCTGCTCTATCAATACGTGGGCAAACCCAAGTCCTAGCTCAGTGACCACCGCGGCTGGTTTTTCGACCGGGCTTGGAACCGCCCCGACCCTGTCCGCCGGATCCACCAGTACGCTTTTTCCCGCCATAGCCGCCGCCACCACCGGCGCGCGCCTTGCCGAATCCGCCCCCGGTTTTCTTGCCATAGCCACCGGTCTTACCGCCTTCTCCCGAGCTGGCTCTTCCCCGGCCGGCTCCGCCCTGACCCGAGCTGGCACGTCCTCGACCGGCTCCGCCCTGGCCTGAGCCGGCACGTCCTCGACCGGCTCCGCCCTGACCCGAGCTGGCACGTCCTCGACCGGCTCCACCCTGACCCGAGCCGGCTCTTCCTCGACCGGCTCCGCCCTGACCTGAGCTGGAACGTCCTCGACCGGCTCCGCCCTGACCTGAGCCGGCTCTTCCTCGACCGGCCCCGCCACGGTCACCATAACCGCCGCCGCCTTGACTGGCTCCGCCACGGTCACCATAACCGCCGCCGCCTTCAAATCTGCCCTGCCTGCCGTGACCGCTTCTCCGGCGATCCGAAAACTGGTCTTCATCGCCTTGCTCGAATTCGGAAGGCTCGCCCGATTCGGGCCGCCAGTACGAGATCCGGCGCTTGTTCTCGGAGACGAACTCGGCTGTATATCGGGACTTTCCGGTGTTTCCTGCTTGAGCCAGGAGGCCGTTCTTGATGAGCTCGCAAAGAAAGAGACGCACAGGCATCCCTGCTTCGTCGGCCAGCTCGGCTGCAAGGTCCAGCAGCCGGGGACTGATATAAAGATGCAAATTATTAGGACGCTCTTCGCGCTCGGGACGCCGTCCCGGTCTGTCTCCCTCGGCTTCTGGGCGGGGCTCTCTTCCGGCCTCGCGCTTCTGCTTATAAGAAACTGACTCGTCTTCGCTCATTCGCCTGACCCGGCGTTTGGACTCGTCAGAGGACGACTTGCCGGACTTCCGGTTCATAGCGTTTAGCCTCAGTAGATATCAATAGAGGAGGTACTGTACCATTTTAAGGACCGTGGAAAGAAATCACGGTTCAGATGGGTACATGATTGTAACGGAACAAACAGGAGATCCCAATCCATGAGCTCCGGGCAAATACAGGTCTGCAGGACTTGCGGTAAGCCTATCCCCAGAGCCGGCACTCCGGCTAACAATTATTTTTGCCAGGGTCACGAAGCTCCTTCCGGGGCTGGTGACATGAAATCGCAACTCGATTCGATTCCCACCCCTGGCAGCCATCCCGCCGGCAATCCGCTGGACAGCCTGATCAGCTCCATACCACCACCTGGAGCGGGACAGAGCCCGCCCGGCGATGTCAAATCGCAGCTCGATTCGATCCCTACGCCGGGTCAACCAAGACCGGCTCCCGGTAGTCCCGGCTCCGGAATAGCGACAGGCAATATGCCGCTTCATGAGAGACAGCGTCTTCAGCAGCAGGCCGCCCAGGACCCGCAGAACGACACGATTCCTCCTTCGGATGTACAGGCGCCCGGTGTTGCCGCCGCTGAGAGTTGGAAAGCCCAGCTCGACTCCATCCCGACACCCGGAGGAGGCGCTCCCAAACCGGCAGCAGCCCAGGATGATCGCGCCCAGGTCGACACCGGATGGATCGGTCCTGGCGGTGCCGCAGCAGCCCCTGGTGGTGGCGGACCAGCAGCGAGCAGTCCTGGTCTCAAATCTCAGCTCGATTCAATTCCCACCCCCGGTGGTGGCAGCGGTCAAGCCCCCGGCGGCGGTGCCAGCATGAAATCCCAGCTCGACTCCATTCCCACTCCCGGTGGCGGCGGTATGGCCGGCGGCGGCATGAAATCCCAGCTCGACT
>JAGQHH010000339.1 GCA_020431945.1 Cyanobacteria bacterium HKST-UBA02
CGCAGATGACCAAAATCTCTATTTTTAAAATAAGCCTTAATAAATTCCGGTGTAATAACCCATGGCCGGAGGGTATCCAACTCTTCATTTGCCCTAATATATGGTAGCCTCTGCAACACATACATCCAATACCAAAAAGGCTCGTGTCCGTTTGCTTTTGCAGATTCCGTAATACTATAAATAGAAGCAGTGGCATCCGCACCACGCGGGCTTCCTCTGGTTGATTTTGTAGAAATTTATCCTATTATGCTGGCAATTTCATCAACATTTTTTTCTATAGTTGCACAGATATCATCGAGTGGCAAATGGCTCAAATTACTAAAAGAGAAAGGGTTCTGCAATTCCTTACCAATCTGATCGAGTGATAACAAAGCATAAGCAACAACCATGGTAACAAAGGGTGTAAGCCATAAAACTTTTGGAATAAGACCGAATGGCAAAAGAAGTAAAAAAATCAATATAAATCGACTGAGTTTTACAGCATAAACAAAAGGAAGCGGTGTTTTTAAAATTCTCTCACACATGCCAATATAATTAATTAAAAGTAGCCTCTCTTCATGAAGGAGTTTATGTTGAAAAGAATTTATCCAGCTCTTTTTCTCCGCTTCTTGAAAACAACGGGTCAGTTCAACATGAATGTAGTTGGGAATATGCTGCCATTTTTTTAAACTCTCTTTGTCTAGTAACAACCTCCGCAAATCTTCACCTGGTTTTTCATTACGCAGAGCATCCATACAGGCATAGGGAAAAGCTTTAAGATAAGCAAAAATTTCTTCACCGAGTTTCCTGTCAGAACTCAAAACTGTCCTTGACATTATCGCCAGATTTCTTGACTGATTAACAATGCCACCCCATACTTTTCTAGCCTCCCACCAGCGATCATAACCTGCATTGGTGCGCAGTACGAGGAGCACCGCCAGAGCGGCACCGACCAGCTCGTAGGGAGCGACTTCCAGGCGCAGGTGCCATTTCCACTGCTGTTCGGCAAAAGAAGCGGCATAGAGAATCAGAGTCGAGAAAACTCCCACAGCCAGGACGTTCGGAAGTACATGGGGAGTGATGGAGCCATGGATGGCAAAGGCATGTTTCCAGAAGTCCTGGAACGGATGAGGCTTTTCATGGACGATTTTGCTCATATACTCACCTGCTCGCCGGTGGCACGAAAAGTTCGGGATTGCCTTCGGGCAATGCCTCTACATAGACGGACTGGCTCGGGAAGGCGAAGGCGCTTCCGGCTCCTTCAACGATCTCCTTCACCTTGCAGGCGAGACGCTCTTTGATTTCCAGCCATTCTCCCCAGTTGGTGGTGCGGGTGAAACAGTAGAGCATGATGTCTATCGAGGAGTCGCTGAACGAGTCGATTCTTATAAAAGTCGAGACCTCGTCAGGAGGGGCGAACTCGTCGCTTTCATGGATGTACTTTTCGAGGCCGTCCCGGATCTTCCGGAGCTGTTCCACTGTCGCTCCATATTCGATACCGATGGTCCAGTAGATACGGCGGTGGGTCATCTGGGTGAAATTGGTGACAGCATTGTCGGCGAGCTTGGAATTGGGCACGAAAACCGGAGCCTTATCGAATCGTCTGATCATAGTCGATCGGAAGCCGATATCTTCCACGGTGCCTTCTACAATGCCGTCCACTTTGATCCAGTCGCCGGGGTGGAAACGCTTCTCGGCAATCACCAGAAGCCCGCCGATGAGGTTCTTGAACATGTCCTGGGCGCCCAGAGCAACAGCCACGCCGAACAGCCCGAGACCGGCCACAAGCGGGCCTACCCTGATACCCCAGGTCTCGAGCACCGCCGCCGAGCCGACCAGAATCAGGGCCATCTTGATTGCTTTGATGAGCCATTGCACCATGGCCGGTGTGAACAGTCTCTCCAGCTTTTTCATCAGGAAGCTGAGAGGATCGACTACCCGTACCAGGGCCCAGAAGATATTGAAAGTCACCAGGGTCATGATGGCATGATCGCCCAGCTTGTCCACGTCGCCCCGGAGATGAAGATAATCCAGGGCGAAAAAGACGCCCAGCACTACCGGGATGAATCTGATCGGGTCCTCCAGGGAGTCCAGGACGCGGTCATCGAGCTCGGTCTCGCTCTTCGAGACCCATTTGCGCAGAGTCTTGAGGACCAGACTGGTGAAGAGGGACCGGAATGCCATAAAGGCTACGAAGATGGCCAGGGAGGTGAGTATCCTCCCGACATCCACACCCATGAAACCGTGGGTCCAGATATGGGTGACGATTTTCCAGAACCGGTGAATCTTGACTTGTAGATCGTGCATGGCGGCCAGTAACCATATAACATGCACGCCTGATAATTCAATACTGGTCGAGCCAGTAGCGGTAGAGCGGAAATCCGTGATCGTCGGTGAGTCCCGTGGATTGCAGCCAGCCCCGGGGCGAGCCGGGCTCGCGCCCGTGAAATATGAAATTGCCCGGCGCTATCCGGAGCGGTTCTACGAAAACCATGCAGGGATCGGCGACGAAACCGCGCCAGTAGCGGGACACCGAGCGCGAGAGTTGCACCCATTGCGGATGGCTGGGCATCGGTCTTTTGTCGAACCAGAGAAGGCTCATATTGTGATAGGGTGCCACCATGGAGTCGTTGGTATAGGCGTGGGCGGGCAACCAGGGCGGGCGGACGACTGGTCCGTAATTCTTTGGCTCTTTGATACCGAGAATGGATTTGAGAAGTCCGCTTCCTTTTCCTTTCTTCTCGCTTTCACCTTCCAGTTTGGTAAAGTCGGCGCCCCCTTTGAGAACCGGACCCTGACCCTGGTTCTGAATAGAACTCTGGTTCTCGTTCAAATATTGCCCCGGTATCACTGGCGGTGCATAGGGAGGTGCATAAGGAGGCGCTGCGGGGGGAGCTACAAAAGTCCCTTCGCTGCCCGGAACAGGGCTCTCGAACTCCCTGGGGACGCCCTGGTTGGCGGGCTGGTTCATCGAAGTTTCTTGCGATATTCCTTGCGATAATTCTTGCGACGGCTCCTGCCCGATGGCGGGCATGGCGTGAAGAGCCGCGATAAGAGCCAGAGAGGCTGCCAGTATATTGAGACTTGCGGACATTTATTTCATTGACGGTGCTATTTAACATTTCTTACCCCCGGGCGCGCTAAAATCACCTTTTCGTGCTTTTCAAGGAGGATCTCCGATGATATCCCGGACGTCGAAAAGAGTTGTCGAGCTTGCCTCGACGGTTACCCTGTCGATGTTGATCGCCAGCATCGCCCAGCCCGGCTGGGCTCAAGTGCCGCTTCCCGGCTCCGGGACCTCCTATCAGGCCGACGACGCGCCGGCTCCCAGGAAGCCCAGCGTGCTCACCGGCAAAGTGATGACCGACATCGGCGCGGCGGAGAAACAGCTCGCCAAGGGCAATTTTGCCGAAGCGGAAGAGCTCTTTCGAGAGATACTCGTGAGCACCCCCGCGGACCAGACTGCCATGGTCGGTCTGGGAACGGCGCTGGCCAAACAGTTCAAGCTCGACGGAGCCGACGAGATGTTCGATCGGGTCCTGGCCAGAGACCCCAATAATGCCCTGGCTTTTGCCGGCAAGGCAACGGTCATCCTCAATCGCCTGCAGTCCAGCAATCAGACCATTCGCTCGAACAGAGAATCATTCTTGAATCAGGCTGAGACATTCGCCCAGCAGGCGGTGCGTCTCGCTCCGGCCAACGGCGAATCTCATTTCGTCCTGGGTCGGGTTTTCCAGGAGAAAGGCAATACCGAGACCGCCACAAGCGAGTTCCGCACCGCCATCCAGCTCGACCCCGATCACTCTTATGCTTATTCGGCCCTTGGCGACCTGATGCTCAAGAAAGGCAGCCTGGCCGAAGCCGAGACCAATTTCAGCCAGGCCGTCAATCTCAACTCGGGTAATTCCGGGGCGCACTTCGGTCTGGGCTCTACCTATTTGGCGCTGGGCAAAGTCGACGATGCCATCAAAGAGCTGAACACTTCTCTCTATCAATTCCCCAATAGCTGGCCAGCTCGAATGAAGCTCGGCGAGGCTTATCAAAAGCAGGGCAATGAAGTGGCGGCTCTCAAAGAGTATCGCCAGTCGATCATGATCAAGCCCGAGAATCCCGATCCTTACATGAAGATCGCCTCGATCAGAGAAGGCCGGGGGGATCTCGAACTGGCTCTTGCCGAGCTCAAGTCCGGTCTTTCGCAGATGCCCTATAACCTGGATCTCAGGCAGCATATCGCCGATCTCAACTTGAAGCTCGAAAAGGCCGACGAGGCGATCAAGGCCTACCGGACCCTTCTCGATATGAGCCCAAACGACAACCAGGCTGTTAAAGGACTCAGCCAGGCGCTCTATGTGAAGGCTCAGAAAGCCGCTGTCGGGGCTCTTCTAGCCAGCAACGACTATGAGACCGCCCTCAAGGATCTCTCAGAGGCGATCAAGCTTCGTCCGGACGATATGGAATTGCGTCTGGCCCAGGCCAAGCTCATGAGCCTGGCCGGCACCAAACCCGATATCAGCAAGCTGGGCGAGCCCCAGAACGACGGTGAGAAGCTCGCCTATGCCGAAGCTCTCATGGCGCAGGGAGAGTTCAAAAAGGCTTCTCAGTATATGGCGGACGTGGTTCAGGATCTCAATGATCCCAAGCAGTGCTTTGCTGTCGCCGACGTGGCGGTGCTCATGAAAGACCTGGACAATGCCGAGGCGGCTTTCAAAAAAGCCCGCCAGCTCTCGGGCAATCCCGATCGTGTCGAGCGTGGACTCGACGGGATCGAGAAGCTCAGATCTTCCGCCAAGGATGATGTAAAAGTCGCCAATGAGCTGAGCAAGAAGAATCAGTGGGACGGAGCGGTGGATCGTTTTCGCCATGCGGTCTCGGTCAATCCTACCCTCGCCGATGCCCGCTATGGTCTGGCCAACGCCCTGGAGCGCATGAAAAAGCCAAGCTCCAGCGATCTCAACGAGGCTGCTCTCCAGTACGAGAACTATCTATCCCTCGATCCTCAGCTCCCGGAGAAAGATGCTAAAAAGCTCTCGGAGAAGATCGAGAAACTGAAAGACAAGGCAGCCAAGCAGGCGCAGAAAGAAAATAAGCTATGAAGGCAGGCACCGGCTACCCTCTGGCTTCGCCACTGTTCATGGTGATGGATGATCCGATCCTTCATCAGTTCATCACTTATCTGGCAGTGAAGAAGAACGAGCAGGAGTCCGAGCCTGAAGCAGCCACCCGCATCGAGCTCTCTTCGGAGTTTATCGCCTCGGTGCGGGAGTCTTTTCAAAAGCATATTCTCGATGGTGAGCGTCACCTCCACGTGCTCGCTCATCTTCTCGCCTCCGTCTTTCTCAAAGGTGACTTCGAGCTCTACAGCAATGTCATCGGGCTTCTTCCCGATGACGACGAGCGACCTTTTCTCCTGCGCGAGCGGATCACCAGGGGGACTCTCTTTTCGGTAACCGACATCGATCTCGGTCGGACGGTACTGGATAACTTCCGCTATCAGCAAGACGGACAGTGGGTGCCCCTGATGCTCTCTGCGAACTTCGTCGAGTATATTCCGGTGGCCAGACCGCCCAGCGGAGTGAATCGTCTCACCAGCCGGGTCAAGGCTGAAGAAGAGCTGGTCAACAAGCTCGCCGACGAGCTTTTCTCCATCGACGAGTTGATCACCAGGGACAAACAACTGCGCAAATACAGCAAGTTCATCAAGGATGTTTTCGGCATCAAAATAGTCTGCGAGGATGAGGCCACCTGCTGGCACATCGACGAGGAGCTTCACA
>JAGQHH010000340.1 GCA_020431945.1 Cyanobacteria bacterium HKST-UBA02
GGATCCGCCGACCAGCACCACATCGTTGATCTCGGAGAGGTCCAGTCCGGAATCTTTGATGGCTTGCTCCACCGGACCACGGCAGCGCTCCACGAGCTCTCTGGTGAGATCGTCGAATTTCGCCCGGGACAGTTTCATGTCCAGGTGCTTGGGACCGGTCTCGTTGGCAGTGACGAACGGCAACGAAATCGTCGTCTCGGTAACCGATGAGAGCTCGATCTTGGCTTTCTCTGCCGCCTCGGTGAGACGCTGAAGAGCCTGCGGATCTTTGCGAAGATCGATACCCTCGCTCTTCAAGAACTCATCGGCAATCCATTCGACCAGACAATGGTCGAAGTCGTCCCCGCCCAGGTGAGTGTCGCCGCTGGTGGATTTCACTTCGAAAACACCTTCACCGACCTCGAGGATCGAGACATCGAAAGTGCCGCCGCCCAGATCGAAAACCAGAATCGTTTCGTCGGTCTTCTTCTCGAGACCATAAGCAAGGGCTGCAGCCGTGGGCTCGTTGATGATCCTGAGAACATCCAGTCCGGCGATGACGCCAGCATTCTTGGTGGACTGCCTCTGGGAATCGTTGAAATATGCCGGCACGGTGATAACGGCACCAGTGACGGTTTCACCGAGATAGGTCTCGGCGTCCTGTTTGAGCTTGCGAAGCACCATCGCCGAGATCTCCTCGGGCGAATAATCCTTGCCCTGCATGGTCACCTTGCAGCCTCCGTCCGGTCCCTTGGTGACGCGGTAAGAGGTCTTTTTCATCTCCGATTCCACTTCTTCGAAGCGTCTGCCGATGAAGCGCTTAATCGAATAGATTGTGTTCTGCGGATTGACCACAGCCTGCCGGCGAGCCAGCTGACCAACAAGACGCTCGCCGCTTTTGGAGAAGGCCACCACCGACGGAGTGGTCCTTGCACCTTCGGCGTTGGCGATGACGGTCGGCTGACCGCCTTCCATGACTGCCACGACCGAGTTGGTGGTGCCTAAGTCGATTCCTACTGATTTACCCATAAGATAACCCTCGAGTGAAGATACTAAGTTTTGCCGTAGGGCATGAAAATTCGCGGTCTTCAAGCACAGACCCGTCTATTTCTCAATGTATTCAAGACTGACAGGAGATCGGCAAAACGCTATCTTTCCTTAATCATCTAATGCTGTCATACTTTGCACCATGCTCGAGGCATCCCCAGCAATCAGACGCTCTTTCCGGCTCCTGCCGGGCTTGCTGGTATTCTGGGCGAGTCCCCTGTTTGCCCAGGATTCTTTACAGGACCCGGCTCAAGTTCCGCCGCCGGCTCCCGGCACAGCCCTGCCCACCGGTCTCGTTCCCGGTCCGGCCATTTACAATCCTAAGAGCCCTACGCCAAAAAAAAGCACCGATCCCACCACATCCCTGCGCCTGGCCCGGGGGATGCGTATCGTTTTTCCCATCCAGGACGGTCTGGATACCAGGTGGAAGAGGGTAGGAGACTACTTTTTCGAGGCCCATATAGACTACTGCGACAACCGGGGCTATGCCTTCGACTGGCATATGTCGGCTCCAGCCGGGGTATCCGGCTCCCGCGCCGTGGAGCTGGAAGATCAGAGGGCGGCTCACAAAGTCAGCCTTTTCTATCCGGACAAAGAATCAGCGACCATGATCGGCTACACGAGCATCGTCAGGATCTCCGACTATCTGTACGGAAAGCTCAAAGCCGGCGAGAAAGCCAGCTTCGAGACCGACGGTCCTGACAGCCCCCTCGTGCATAAAAAACATACGATGCCTGTGGCTGCCTCCATCGAGCCGGTGGGGGAGGAGATGGTAGAGATCACCATAGACGGGGTCAAGAAAAAGGTCCGGGCGATCAAAGCCACCACCGATATCGGTTGGAGCTACTGGATCCTGGACAATCCGGCATTTCCGATCATGCTCCAGGGCGACGGGCCTTTTCGCTGGAGCGACATAAGCATTTCGTACCGGGACGCCAGCTCAGGAGGCGCCGGCGGCGGTCAGGGTCGCACCATGGACGATACCAGCCGCAAAGCCGCGAAAGAAGCCCGAAAAATGATCGATGACCTGGAGAAATCCGGTCAGGCCACCTCTTACCTGATCCTCTTCGACTTCGATTCGGACAATCTCAGACCACTGAGCAAGAAAATCCTGGACGAACTCGCCGACTATCTGACCGGCAAGCCCGGGCTCAAGCTGCAAGTCGAGGGACATACCTGCAATATAGGCGGCAAGGCTTACAATCTGGATCTCTCGAGAAGAAGAGCCGGGTCCGTGAGGAACTACCTGGTGGATCACTGTCATATCGAAGCCTCCAGACTCTCATCAGTTGGCTACGGATTCGAGCGACCTTTGAAGAGCAACAGCACCGCCGCCGGCAGACGCAAGAACCGTCGAGTCGTATTTAAAGAAGTCGGCGAAAACAAGAATTAACTACGTGGTTTCCCCAATGCCAGGCCAGTCAAAGATACATAAAATATTTCCATTGTTTCTTTGAAATGTCCAAATGACCCCTCTGAAGCCCGAATTACCAGCAAGCAATAAACTTCTTGCCATGGCGGATATGACCAGTGGCAGTGGCGACGGCAGCGATAGCCTCGGGGACAAGCTCTCCCGGGAAGTCCATGTGATCGGCGGCGGCATAGTCGA
Source organism: Cyanobacteria bacterium HKST-UBA02 (assembly GCA_020431945.1). The sequence goes on from JAGQHH010000340.1 coordinate 2,636, forward strand.
GGGAACCAGAACCAGCCTGGACAGGGCCCTCACCGATCCGATGACCGCCGTCAAGCTCGGCGGCTCTCTGATCGTCGGCACAGCCCTGACGGCAGCCAGCGGACGCAAAGGTCTGGTGGCCGCCGGAGCGAAGCTGGTCGGTCTCGGTCTTGGTCTGGCTTTCGGCAAAGAGCTCTTTGATCAGGGCAAAAACATCACCGCAGTTGCCGCCGACACCTGGAACAATCCGGGTAATCTGGCCGCCAACCGGGCCAATATCGCCAGCCATATGGGTCCTTTCCTGGTGGACTCCGCCATCTACACAGCCGGCGGACTCTCCGGGGTGAAACTCGGACAGAGGTTTCTACCGGCTGCAGGTGAGACAGCAGCCCTGAGCGGCGGCACCAAGATCCAGGAAAAAATCGATTTCAACCTCCTCGAACAGGGAAAGGGATTCGAGGTCAATCCGGTAAGCCTCACCACCGACTCCCCCCTGGGCGCTTCGGTGGCCGCAATCAAGCCCAGCATGGCCCATGTCGAAGCCCTCACCCTTACCGATGGCCGGCTCGGGGGCGGTCACTCCACAGGTGTGGCCGTGGGCGAAGGGCAGATCGCCGTCAACCGCCACTCGGTCAAAGACGCCATCTCGGTGACAGTCTTCGATGGCACCGGCAATCCGCATCCCGCCAGGGTCAGCAAGCTCAACCCGGACAAGGAAGTGGACCTGGCCATCCTGCAGCTCGAGAACCCCGAATCATTCAAATCTTTCAGCCCGGCGGCCATGGCTGAGGCCGTCGCCCTGGATGGTCGCGATATCGCTATTGTCGGGCATCCACTGGGCCAGAGTGAGCTCTTCGTCTCCCCCGGCACGGTCAAGAACCACAGAGGTCTCAATATTTCTATAGCCGCCAATGTCCATCCCGGAAACAGCGGCTCGGCAGTCATCGATATGTCCGGAAAGCTTTTGGGAATCATGAGAAGCGAAGGCAGCGCCGGTGTAAACGCCACCCCATCTTCTTATGTCAGGAATCTTCTCGATCTCGGACTCTTCGATCTCGATGCACCCGCCTCAGTCGGATCGGCAAAGAAGCCAGGACGGACCCTGGCCAGCGCCTATGAAGTGGATGCCCCGGCCGCCCTGAAAGTAGTGGACGGGATCTTCGGCGAGAATGTCAGCCAGGGTGTCCCCCCGGACTTCTTCCACGCCAAGGTTAGAAGAGCCGGCGATCTGCTCCTCAAGACAGAATACAGCCCCAATACCAGCGAGATAACCGTCACCCCCATAACCGTCCACGGCAGGCCGGTCGGCCAGGCGCTCTGGCCCGGCACCGATATTCCAATAAGCAGCTCCCGGCTCAATCTGAAGTTCTCGGACGGTTTCACCAAAGTCAGCATGAACTCGGTCAATGACCCCACCGGCGCCCTTCTTCACGGGCTCGAGCTTTCCGGCGGGCAGGCGAGCTATCTTTCGATGTTGAAACCGAGCAGCGCAGGATACAGGTCTATAGCAGGCACGAGCAATCGATTCCAGTCTTTTCTCGCCGGCATCAAGCCCTATGCCTCGGGCGAGCTGGCCGCTCTCGGTCTCACCGAGGTCGGTGGTCTTCTAGCCCGATAGAGGAGGCGGACCGATCTCATCGCCGCCGCCCGGCGCTGCAGCGATGCTGCACCAGGAATGCAACTCTTTGAGAGTCATCTTGCTGTGCACTAGAAATTGCTCGAGGACTTTGAGGTCAGCCCTTGTTATCCGGGTCTCCTCGCCTTCCTCGTCGTCTGACATATTGATGATCGTGTCGAAATACTTGGTTATCAGGCGAAGCATCTCATATTCATCCGTCGTGAAAGACTGTGGATTCATGAGGGCACGCATGACTTCCTCACGATCAATCCCATCGTTGTTGGGATCCAGTCGATCGAAATTCTGCTCTAAAAGTAAAATGATGGTTGGACCATCAAGATAGGTTTCCCCATCATCGCTATCTACTTCGTCTCCCTCACCTTGAAGGAGCCATCTGATGTCGTTGAGCGCAGCCTGCGCGGCCTGATGCCTTCTAACCTGATTCATATTCGACTCGTCTTCTTTGTGGCTGGTGGTTCTCCGTTTAAGCAAGCAATCTGCTTCGGTGATAGACGCCTTCTCTCCAGTCCTCATGCCGGGCGCAAAGCCAGATCTCTCCGTCGGTCACGCCCCATTTAGGTTTTTCCCTTATTCTCATTATCGCAAACCAGTCGGCAGCGGAGTCGACCAGATGCCGGTAATGCCTGTCCTCGTGTCGCTCCGGGCTATATGAGACCCCGTTTGCATGAAATGCCGCCACGACGCAAGCGTTCTCGCCGGCCCTGCCGAAATCCCCGAAAATCTGTCCCTGTCCGTGTGATTGCTCATGAAATGCCTTCACCAGAGCCTCGAACTCGCTTTTCAAAATAGCTGCCGATTCCTCTTTCGGATCGTTCTGCAGGCGGGCGAGAATAGCCCCGCAGGTGCTTTCCTCGATGGAGGCGGGCAGGATTACCCCTTGCCTTACCCGGGGCCGGCGTCCGGAAGACACAGCCGATGGATCCGGTGCCTCCCCGGAATGCATTACCCGGAACCAGTCACGGTCTTTTTTTCTACCGGACTTTCTGATCCCGGACAGATCAGGGCTGGCAAATACAAGCAGCCTCCCGGCAGCCGGTCCTCGAGGACCTGGAACCGGCATTGCCTCCAGATTCACCTCCACCAGAAGAGAAAGAGGCTCACCCTGCCTGTCGCAAGGCCAGGGCTCCGGCAGGGCCACTCCGGGGTTTCCCCCCAGTCGAACAGGGCTGTCAGGATCTTCACCCTCGTCGAGGGGGTGCAGAAAGAAGTTACCGGGCTTGCCGGCTTTCAAGAGCCTTTCCAGAATGCCCCGGCGGGCGTCTTCAGGAATGCCTGCCAGAAGGCTACCGTCGGGCACCAGACTTGAAAGGAGATCCATTGAATCTTGCATCTGTAGAATAGTAGTTCAAAAGAAGCTGTAATGGAGATTGAAAATGAAAGACCGGCTGAAAGCCTTCCTTTTATGCTTGCTTACCCTGCTCGTTCTCGCACCGGCCGCGTTTTGCCAGAAAAATGAGTTCAAGATCAGCAGCTCGGCGTTCACCGCTGGTGGTGCTATACCCGGACAATTCACCGGTGACGGCAAAGATGTCTCGCCGCCTCTCAGCTGGAGCGGCATCCCAAAAGGGACACGCTCTCTCGCCCTCACCTGCGAAGACCCGGACGCCCCGGTCGGCACCTGGTTCCACTGGATAGTCTTCAATATTCCGCCGGGCACCACGCGACTGAAAGAAGGGGTAGCCCCCAGCCCCACCCTTGCCGAAGGCATCACACAAGGCAAGAACGACTTCGACAAGCTCGGCTATAACGGTCCCGCCCCGCCGAAAGGTCCCGTTCATCATTATCACTTCAAACTGGTAGCACTGGACGGCAAACTCGACCTCAAGCCTGGCTGCTCGAAGAAAGCATATTATGCGGCAATCAAAGGTCACGTCCTGGGCAGCACCGAAGTCGTAGGTACTTATAAGCGCTAATTCGACGGGATCAGGCTGGTAGAGCCGGCGGTCATCTTGCCGACACCGTCCTGGCCCGGAGCAGTGGAGACCCCGCCGACTATGCCGGTCTCGCTGTCCGAACCGTGAGAGGGAGCCACATCCGGAGTAGTATCATCGATTGACGGCGAAGGCGAGGGCATTTTGACCCGGGTATCTTCGCCCACCGGCACCGGCGGAGCCTGATCGTCCACGGTGATCACCCGGTTCTTGTCCCTGGTGCCGGCCAGATCGTCGCCGAGCCGCTCGGCGCGCTCTTCGAAATCAGACGCCAGGCTCATCTTGCCGGCTTCCTTATAGACTCTGGCCAGACAGAGCAGAATCGTGCGAAAGTCGAGGCTTTTCTCGCGGTGATTATTGAGCATGATCTGCCGGGCTTTCTCGTAGTTGGCGATGGCCTGATCGAGCTTGCCCTGTTTTTCGTTCACCCGACCGATCTTGACCAGAGTGTCCACTGTCTCGGCAGAATCCAGACCGTAAACATCTTTTTGCACCTCCAGGGCTTGCTGGTAATAGCCCTCGGCTTCACTGTCGCTGAGGGAATGCACTTCGGAGGTCTCGCCCAGTGTGGTGAAAGACTTGGCCAGAGCCTTTTTGGCGACTTCCTTCTCTTTCTTGCTTCCCTGGGATGCTATGGATTGCAGCGCCGACACCGTGCCCTTGCTCGGGAAGAGCTGGGCTATCCGGGCTCCGGTCTCAGGATTGGTGAGAGTCGAGATAGCGATGATTGCCATTTTCTTCTCGGACTCGGAGCCGGCCAGATGGGGCATCAGCTTCTCGATCGTCTGGACTTCCTGAATCTTCCGCTGGGCTTCGTTATTGCTGTTGGTGAAATAGATCCCGATAGCCGAGATCAGGACCCCGGAGATAAGCGGCGTCAGAGTGGAGAGCTTGTCCCACAAGTCGCGATCCTTGGTCGGTCTTTTCTTGAGCTCTTCAAGATCTCTGGCCAGCTGCTCGTGGCGCTCGGCGACAGTCTTGCTGAGCTCCTCGTGCCTGGCGACAACAGAATCTATCTTGGAGTGGAGTTCGTGTTCCTGTTTCTGCACATACTTTCTCCTCGACCCATGATAGCAGGCCGGTGCGATCTGGCCAAACCACATGCTAAGCTTACCCTATGGAATTTCTCATAACGATGATGGCTCTATTCGCGACTGTCGACCGGCCGGTGCCACGAACTTCTCATTATCTGGCCAGCCGCAAGCATGACACCACCGATAGCGCCGCACCGGAGACTGCTCGGACTCTTATAGATCAGGCACAGGAAGCCGGCTCGGCAGGCGGAACAGAAGCGGCCGTGAACCTCCTCGAAAAGGCGATCGATCTCAGCAAAGCGGCAAACGATAGCAGTTCTCTTCGCACCGCCTACCGCAAGCTCGGGCTTCTCTACAGCTCGATGAAAGACTATGACCGGGCAGTGGAAGCCCTCAACCAGTCGATTGACGAAAGCATGAAAGTCGATAGCATCGAGGCCAAGACGGATCTGGTGGCAGCCCGCTATGTGCTGGCTCGCACTTACCAGGCCAGAGGCGACGCCGACCAGGCTATCGAGCAATGCCAGCTGGCTCTCGATCTCGCCCGGTCCGACCTTGCCAGCGCCCCGCTTCTGATCGCCAGGATCAAAGCTCTCAAGACCGAGCTCGTTCTCAGTCATATAGAGGACAAGCTCGACAAGCCCAGCGAAAAACCCGAGAGTCAGGCGGAATTCGCCATGAAGACTCCGCTTACCGGGGAGGTCAGCTCGATGGCGGCAGAGACGGTCAGGACTCAGGGCTCGGCCCTTCTGGCATCAGAGATACCAAGCCTGGACCGCAACGCCGAGCCGCCTATGAAAGCCGAGACAGAAAGCAATGTCGTCCTGGACGGTACGAAAAAGGCCCGCCTGACCCTGGCTCAGAAAGTGACCGAATACGGATCCATGGGTCTGGGGCTGACCGCCTCCATCGGCGCGCCCTGGATGGTCAACCATGTCCTCAACGGTGGCTCCGCCCAGGCTTCCGGGGTGAGGAAATGGGATATCCTCCTCTCTGTGGACGGGCATCCCATCACCGGTGTGAACATCAAGACCGTGCACTTCATGCTCACCGGCAGGAAAGGCGAGATCAGGAATCTCGAGGTCATGCGGGAGAGAAACAAGCTGATGATTCAAGTCCCGCTCTGGAACGTTTATGAAATGCGTGATCCCGCCACCGAGCATATCGAGTATTACTGGTTTCTACTCTACAATGACTACATCACCGGTCAGGAGTACGCCAAACTGGCTGCGCCCTACGAAAAATATCTGAATTAAAGTCGTAGAATTATTATTGTGATTGGTTCGGAAACATGGAGAGACCTACCTATGCTGGCAATGGGCAAACGAATAGTTCTATTTCTGGTAGTGAACATACTAATAGTTAC
>JAGQHH010000341.1 GCA_020431945.1 Cyanobacteria bacterium HKST-UBA02
AGAGCAACCGCCTTCTAAGCGGTCGGTCGTAGGTTCAAATCCTACCTGGCGTGCCATTTTCTCTACCGAACCGATCGAATACGGACGGGTCATTAGCTCAACGGTAGAGCAGCTGCCTCTTAAGCAGTTGGTTGATGGTTCGAATCCATCATGACCCAGTTTTTTTGCCTGCTACTTTTTCCGGCGGAGCGGCATTGCCCATTGTCTTCCGGGCCCGCTCGCGCATCTTCTGCGCCCGTGCTTCCTTGCCCATTTTCTCGAGCAGGTCGGCATAATTGCTCATGATGGTGCCTACACTCAACCGGCTGATCCCCTCGTCCTTGTCCGCCATATAGAGCGCCTTGCGATAGTCTCTCTCCGCCTGATCGAGACGTCCCATGAATTTATGCACCCGGGCAAGAGCACCGAGGGTGACTATATAGTCGGCGGCATTCTCTTTCGTGTGCAGTGCCATCACCGGCAGGGCGGCATCATAGAGAGCCTCCGCCTCATAGAGCCTGTCCATGCCGCAATCCAACAAACCTAAATCCGAGAGCAGAAATGCCACATGGAGCTTTTCCGGGTCGGTGGGGTCCATCTGCTCGTACATAGACTCGTGCTTTTTGAGCTGCTTGAGCACCAGCTCCTCGCCTTCTTTATACCGCCCCTGCCTGTAATAGAGCCGGCAAAGCCGGTCCACGAGCTTGACTGTGATCAGCTCATTGCCGGCGGGCCTGGCGGCCACATCTCTGAGCGCGGATATATAGAGTCGCTCCGATTTCGGCTGCTCCCCTTCCCCAACCAGAAAGTCCGCCTCGCGGATCTTGGCTTCCACAGCCAGATGTCCGCTCTTCGACGGACCGGGGGCTCCGGGATAAACATGCTTCTCGCCGTGGAATCGCTGCATCTGCATGAATGCGACTATCTGCGGTGCGTCGACATCTTCACCCCGGGCTTTGCTCTGCGCAGCAAGGAGGTCTATGGTCTTGACCCGGCGCTCGTCCAGCTCGGGGAGATGCCTGACATGCTCCAGGGCCGACTCGAGCAGATCCTCGGCACCCTCATGGTCGCCCCTGGCTGCAAGAGTCTCGGCACGGTCGTAATAGATCTTCCAGACGATTTTCGAGACCGGAGCACCCGGGTTCCAGCTATGCCGCAGGTCCGAGAGATGCCGCCAGTAGCTGCCGTTCAGGCTGACATTGCCTGGAATCGTGTGCGATAGAACCGTGAGGGCGAGAAGAATCTTGAGCATGTGCCGGAAAGTAAAAAGCCATCATGAGATAATATAACTCCACCGATGCAGTTGGAGAGAGTCTCATGCGTAAAATCGCTAAACACCTGGCGTTCGCTATCGCCCTGAGCACCGCCTTCATCTCGACCCAGACAGAGGTTCGAGCGGGCAACACCGGCACGGCGCAAGCCTATTTAAAACAAGCTAAGGCTTTCGAGGACACCGGACGTTACGGCGATGCCGAAAGACAATATCAGCAGGCCCTTCGGGAAGCCCTGGCCGTGGGTCAGAACAATCCTGATATTCCAGACATCCAGATGGAAGTAGGAAATTTCTATTTATCGCGCAACCAGCCCAAGAAAGCCGAGGACCTTTTTCGCAAGGCTCTCGACTACAAGATCCGCACCGTCGGCAAAGATCACCCCGAGACAGCCAAGATCTATCACCAGATCGGTCGCGTTTATGTAGGCGAAGGGCGGAATGCCGAAGCCGCCGACAGTTTCGATCAGGCTCTGGGTATCTATAAACGCAAGCTCGAGAGAGACAGACGCATACCCAACTCGAACAAGAAAGAGCTCAATCTGGACATTGCCGAGATCCTGGACGACCTCGCCAGGACCACCAGATACACCCAGGGCGCCCATGTCTCGGACGTCTATTCCGGTCTGTCAGGACGCATCAGGGCCAATCCCCAGGGCGACTATTACGAAGAGCTCTAGTTCTTATCGCCTTTCTTGCGCAGCTGAGCGATCTCGTCATGCATCGCTTTGATCCTGTCGGCAGTCAGAGGATGATCCGAAATCAGCATCATGGCTGCTTTCGGGAGGTGCGGGTTATCCTTTTCCATGCGCTCGAAAAGATGAATGATCCCCTCGGGATCATAGCCGGCTTCCATCGTGAGGCGGACACCTATCTTGTCGGCGGCGGCTTCCTGCCCTCGCGAGTATGATAGCCCTTCTATGTTCTGCACCGCCGGTAATATCCCCTTGATCTGCTCGTTCGAGATGAAACCACCGCTGATGATGGCGAGGCTCACGCCCAGACCGCTGGTATGGAGCAACCGGCGAAGCGTATCGCGATGTACCACGTGACCGATCTCATGCCCGATGACACCGGCAATCTCATCATCACTCTTCGCTTCACGCAGAAGCCCGGAGAGCACCACGATCTTGCCTCCCGGGAGGGCATAGGCATTGAGCTCGTCTTCCGGGCTTACAAAGAACTCGAACTTGTAATCAGAAGCCTTCATATTTAGTATCAGCTTCTGGCCGATCTTCTCGACCCGATTGGCTTCTTTCGATTCGGTCGGCTTTTTCAGATCCTCGGGCAAGAGCATTTCGCCCAGTTTCGATTCCGCCGACGGCGGCACATATCGAGCCGCCAGGTCGACCCAGAAATCCAGGGTGAGATACCCTATTCCGAGGATCAAGGCGATACATCCGAAAAAGCCGACTATATTGCCACCACGCAAAAGCGGTGCATGCTTCACCTCGTGCTCGACCTTCGAGGCGGTGAGCGCCAGCCGGCTGCTAGGAGAAGTCTTCCGCAGGCAGTCGAGAAAATTCGGACCGTCCACGAGCACCACAGCGCCGGTGGCGGCATGGCTGAGCTTGATCCGATCGCTCATCTGCCCGCCGACCTCGAGATCGAGCTCGTCCACAGGGAATTTCAAGGACAAGTCAGAGCCGGAGACTTCCAGCTCGCCGGGCAAAACCCTCAGATCGCATGCCACCGGATCCGATGAATCTTTCGTATAGCAGCGGGCCTTGAATTCCATTATCAACTCAAGAGAGAAAGAACGCTTCCGCCCCGGGTAGCCACATAGCCGCGGATCCAGCCACCGAAAGCCTCGGGATTGCGGGATTGCATCCAGATCTTACCGGGACCGGTGAATTCGCAGGCAAGCCCTTCGCCACTGGTGAAGCTGGACATCCAGGTCTTGCCGCCTTTGATTATCCGGTAGTCTATATCGCCGGTCCAGGCTACCAGGTGACCATTATCCACCACGAACTTCTCGCCAGGGGCTACCGCTTTCTCGATGACGGCACCGAAAGCGCTAATGGCGATATGCCCCTGCCCGTGCGCATGGATGATGAACAGACCGGCGCCGGAGAAGAATCCGGTGCTGAGCTTCTGCATTTTGGTATCGAGAGTGACGTTCTCGAAAGAAGCAAGCAGGCTGCCGTTTTTAATGAAATAATCCTGGCCGTTTGCCAGGGGCAGTATTTTGATATCACCGAGCATGGACGGGGCGATATTGACCTCGCCATAACCCCGAGCAGCTCTTAAAGTCTGGAAGAACAGCGTCTCGCCACCAAGAACGGCCCGCTTCATGGAACGTCCAAAGCCACCCGCCAGGGTGCCTTCCACATCGATAGCCTCGGTTCGCGAAAGCATCGCGCCCGCCTCTGCCTGAACGTGCTCACCGGGATCGAGCTTGATTGAGATCATCGCATTGCTGCCC
>JAGQHH010000342.1 GCA_020431945.1 Cyanobacteria bacterium HKST-UBA02
GGACGGAAGCAGGCTTACTGAACCACTGTGGTTCAGTGAGAGGATTTATGGTCAGAAGGCTACATAAATGAACGGCTCCGCCGGTATCGAGAGACGATAGAGAAGATAGTGGAAGAAGCAGCCCATGAGGAATCCCACGAACATCGATAGAACTATCCGGGGCGTTTTTTTCTCCAGCAATTTCAATAGGATAGCCTCCTTGCGAGCTCTTCTACTTGCACTGCCACCACTCTGGCCAGGCGCACGCCCCCCTGATCGGAGAAGTGATTGGCATCACAATAATCAGAGGGCAGAAAATCGCCGCCCACAGTCACCACATGGTAGCCGAACCTGGCAAAGCGCCTGGCGGTAAGCTCATAGATCTCATCGTCCAGGTTTCGCTCGTCGGCAGTAAGTCTCTGTCGGAGTGACGGATTGAATCGGGTCTGAAAAACGAGCATGTTCTTTTTCAGCTCGTCAGGCGTGAGAGCCGGCACGAAAGCGTCGAAACGCTTGTAGGTGTTCTCGATCAAACGGGCATGACCGTCTCTGTCCAGAACCGCAAGGTGTCTGGTGCGTTCTTTCAGATAGCCGAGCTCCCGCTCGAGTCTCGGCTGATCGTAAAGAGCAGGCTCGCCTTCGTCTTTGAAGAGCCGGCGAGGAAGAAGAAAGCGCGGGCCGGTGGCAGGAGTCCAGATTGTGAAAAACTGTTTGTAGCCGATCGTATTCCAGAGATCGCAAGCGTAGAAGAGAGAGTCCATGCCCTTGCCGAGCTTTAAATCAATCATCTGGGTGTTGAATGCTTGTTCGTTGATAGCGGAGATGAAGCCCAGGACTTTTTCTCTTTCCTTGCAGTCCATGAGCTTGCCTTTGAAGAAGGCGTCATAATAAAGATTGGCGTGCTGGTCGTCGAAGCCGGCGCCGAATTTGTCGGGTTGCCCATCGGTGAGGCAGATCACTTTTCGTCCCTTTTTGAGCAGGTATTCGGATACGAAACAACCGGCGGCGAAGGGATGCATGCCATGAAACGAGATATTGGTGACGGCATAACGGTCACCCAGAAGACGTCCGAGTTCCTCTGTCCAGAGCTTGTCCGGTGACTGGCACATGCCGTTGAAGACGCTGTCGCCGCCGACGACTACCACGATCTTGTCGGGCGGGCTTCTTTTCTCCACCAGCTCGATTAGCTCGCTGATGGTGGGATAGAAAGAGGTATAGGGACTGATGAATCGGTGGATGCGATGGAAGTCCCCGGTCCTGAAAAGACAGGTCTTGCTCGCCTGGTTGCCCCAGAAGCTGAGCAAGATCAGAGCGAGAAGAAGCCCGACGGCGAAAGCGATGATATCGATCTTGAGCGATTGCATCAGACCTGACCTCCCATGAGGAGCCGGGCCATATAGAGCGCCTGTTTAAGAGGGTAGAAGAAGAGAAGCCAGCCGAAGGCTACGAAGATCATGGTCAGGACCCAGGCCAGGACTGGCAGACGATCGAAGAGGCTGCCCAGGGCGGCGCCGCCCTTCCCCAGGGCCTTACGATAGGTCGAGGAGACGATCAATCCGGCGCCGTGATAGAGACCCCAGAGCACGAAGTGCCAGGCGGCTCCGTGCCAGAGACCGCAGATCGCGAAGGCGATGGTGGCGTTGAGCAGGCGGAAGAATTGTCCCCGTCTGCTTCCACCCAGAGGAATATAGATATAGTCCCTGATCCAGGTCGAAAGAGAGATGTGCCAGCGCTGCCAGAAATCCCGGACGCTGGTTGCCAGGTAAGGCCAGTTGAAGTTGGCTGGAATCTCTATCCCCATCATCCGGGCAAAACCGATGGCGATATCGCTATAGCCGCTGAAATCGAAATAGATCCGCAGTGACAGAGCGAGAAGAAAAAGCCACCGCCCGCAATGGTCGGTATAGGGAAAGTGAGGCTCCATACTGATGATATAGACCGTCAGGTTGTCGGCGAGCATGACTTTCTTGGCATAGCCTGCCGCCACTTGCAAGAGACCGAGGGCGACCATCTGGCTCTGCGGTTTTCTGAGACCTTCCTCCAGTGCCGGGAGGAACTGACCATATCGTTTGATCGGTCCAGCCACCAGGCAGGGGAAGAAGAAAGTAAAAGCGATGAAACTCAAGGGGCTCTTGATCGCCGGATTGCCCCGGCGCACCTCGAAGAGATAATGGACGAACTCGAAAGTGAAAAAGCTTATGGCCAGCGGTGGTGTCAGGGGCAGGAGACTGGAGAAGGTTCGATCGGCATCGAGACCGATGCTGTCGTTGAGGGGCATGATCAGATCCCTGGCGAGGAAATGAGCATATTTGTACCAGCACAGAGCCAGGGCGCAGATGACGATACCCCAGAGACAGAGATTCTTTTTCTCGGCTCTTCCAATCGCGAAGGTGATCGCAGCCAGCACTATGATTGGTATCATGCCGGCGGCGCCTGCGAAGTGCGCATGAAAGACGAAGCAAAAGGCTAGCAGAAGATAGAGTCTCAGACGGCTGCCCGGCATGAGCCAGTAGAGTGGCAGGAAAATTGCCACACTCATGACAAACCAGTATGTCGCAAAGATCATGCTGGTAAAGATAGCCTCATGTAAAGGGTCAATTCGAGAAGTGGTGCTCGAAGAGATCTTCGATGTCTCCGCTGCCGAGACCGTTGCCGCCTGAAGAGAGCACCAGCTCGGTAAGGGATTTCACAGGCTTGTAGTTGGTGGGCACTTTGAAGGTGGACATCGGAAAGCTCTCTTTGCTGATTTTCTCGGTCTTGAACACCGTGATCCAGCGGGTCTTGCCGCCAATGGTGCGGGCATAGGCCACCTCCAGGGGAAAGCCCAGCTCCACAGGCAGGGCCAGGTTCATGGACTGGGATATGCGCATGCTTTTAGGCACCGGTAGCTTGTCGGTGGCATAGTAACGTAAGACCGGCTGTCTGAGCTTGTTCAAACCCCAGGCGATATTGCAGTCTATGCCCAGGACTTTAGTGCGACCGTCTTTCTTATAGAAGGGACATGGCTTGATAGTGGTGAAGGTGGAGGCCAGGGGATAGGGGTCTTTGAGCTTCCAGGTGAGGATCCTTTTGTTCTCCCGGCTCACGAAATAGACCCTGTCACAGGGAGGCTTGTGGATCCCTACAGCCACGCCGGTGCTCGCCAGTCCATAGTCCCCGGCTACTCTCATGTCGAGCTTCTGGGCGCCTTTGTGGCTGGCCATGATCCGATAGCCGGGAAGCGTCTTTTCCGGCGCGGCAGCGAGCCCTGGCAGGGGTGTCAGAGAGGCGGCTAAAAACAAAGCCGCCAGCAGTCGTGCCGGCGAGACAGTCATTGAAGACCGAATTGCGCCAGGATCTGATCCGCCTCCGGTGCTCTTCCCCAGCTTCTCAGGGCGTTTGCATAGTCGCCTACTATGGCGCTCTTGTAGAGGTCCTGACGGTCCGGGTTGCTGGTCAGAATCTGGAGAGCATATTTGAACATGGACTCCGAGTCGGGAGCCTGCCCGACATCGAGGAGAAACTTGGCGATCCCGTGGGTGACCCGGGCCATGTGGATATTGGCCGGTCCGAATATCTTCAGACCGAGCTGATAGACCCGCTGAGCGATGGGCATGGCCTCGGCGCTCTGACCGCCCTTGTGGAGGGCCACCAGCAGGTGGATGAGGGTCTCCAGAGTCTCGATGGACTCGGGACCGTGGGATGCTTCCTTGATTTTCAAGAGTTCTTTGTAGACGTCTTTAGCTCGGCCGTATTCGGTCATGGACGTATAACACTGTCCCAGACCCTCCAGAGCCCTGGCTTCATTTTCTGAGTTATTGCCGGCGGCTCGGGCTTCATTCAGGGCTGCCTCATAATTATCGACAGCTGCTCGAAAGTCGCCTTCCGAATAAAGTCTCGCTCCGGCCTTAATGAAGATGTCCCAGTTGTTCTTCAATTTCATGGTAACAGTGCTGGTCCCAGCGGTTCATCTACATCTTGCCCAGCACTATAGCAGGAAAAACGTCGGGATAGGGAGCGTGGTTGCAAAGCGGGCTGTGGGGCAATTTTCTCAGACTGCCCGATATTACCGCTCGATATCCGCAGTTCGCCCCGGCGTGATGCTCGAGCATCTCTCTGTGTGGTGGGCTGGATCGAGTCGGGATATCGGATTGTGTCTTTTTCTTCCGCGCCGAATACAGTGATAATAGACGCGCTGATGGCAGCATATGTGGTGATATCCAGGGGGGATTGTCAATGAGAAGAGTATTGCTTTCGATCGCGAGCGTTGCCGTGCTTGCTGCGGCGGCTCCGGCTCCGGCCCATGCCGATTCGGGAGATTTCTTGAGCAGCGCCGTGAAGTTCCCGGTGGCTCTGCTCTCTTTCACAGCCGGAACAGTGATCGGAACCCCGATCGCAGTATTGAGAAAGACCGCTTCGAATACCAAAGAAACTGCCGAGCAGGTCTCCGGGGACGGCGGTGCAGTGAAGACCGCAGCCGGTTATCTCGTCGGGCTGCCCGTGGGCATCTTCAAAGGAACCATCGAAGGTCTCTGGCTCGGTCCGAAAAATGCAGCCATGAACGCCAGCGAGTCTCCTTTCAGCAAGGATGGCTTCAGTCTGGGCGATCTGGACTGAGATCGACTGAGATCGTTTGATCCAGACTACCGGCATCACCGGTAATATCAGAAACTACCAGATGACTTTGGTATATTCGGCCTGGCGGCTGGCGCTGTTGATCAGCCAGCCCCGGGCTTCTTTCTGCATCTTGAAGGTACAGCGCCCGTAGCCTCGCTTCTCGTCCACCACCAGGGCCCCGGTCAGCTCGACCTCGGCGGAGGATCCGTCGGTTCCGAAGGAGAGCTTATCGAGCTTGGAGTCACCCACATAAAAGCGCTTGAGGCGGGCCAGCTCTTCGACTTTCTGTCCATCGGAGAGGGTATCCCAGCCTTTTATGTAGTTCTCGGTGAAATAAGGACGAATGTCATTGAGGCTCTTCGCATAGTAGAGACTGCTGTAATACTTCTCGAACCACTTCTTGAAGTAGGCCTTATAGCTTGCAGCAGTCGCTGCTTTCGACTGACCACCCTCGGCTTTCTTTCCCTGGGCGAGGCAGGACGGATTGACCGTCAGCATCAGCAGAGCAAGGACCAGAGCCCGGGTGAAAAAGCTCGTTTTATCCATCACTCTTCGCTTTCGACCTCGACCTCGGTTATCTCCTCGGCTCCCGCGGTCTCCTCTGTTTCCGAAGCCTCGTCCGGGCTGGCAGCGTCATTCTCTTTGTTCCGGGTGATCAGTTTGGCACTGGACATCTGCTCTTTCATGGCTAGAAGCTCGAGCTCCAGATCGGCGTTGCCGGTCATATCCTTGAATTGCTCGTCGAGCTTGGTGTCGCCCCGCATCTCCGCCAGGGCTTCGTTGCGGATCTCTTTTTCGCGAATCTTGCTTTCCAGGACGTCCATGGCCGAGGAGCCGGACTTGGAGAGGAGGTCGTTGGCGCTGGCCATGGCGTCGCCTGCCTGACCCCGGGCGATCAGCTCTTTCTTCTTGATGGTGAATTCCCGGAGCTCTTTTTCCATCTCGGCCAGGCGGCTCTTGAGATTGGCATTGGTCTGTTTCTGGGCTTCCAGCTGTCGCTTCAAGTCTTCTTCCTGGCTGGCGGCGTCTTGTTTTTTCTGGAGACACTGGCGGGCGATCTCGTCATTGTCGTTCTTTACCGAGAGCTCGGCTCTTTTCTGCCATTCGACCAGCTCTTTGGTGGCTTTGGCAAGTTGCTGCTCGAGCTTCTTCTCAGTGGTAATGCCGTCGATACAGGCTTCTTTCAATTTCTTGATGCCGCCTTCGAGCTCCATCTGGGCCTGCTCGGCAAGAATCTCGGGGGTTTCCAGCTTTTTCAGTCCTTTATTGGCTGACCCTTTGACTATGTTCATGAATCGCTTAAACATCTGGATTGCTCCTCGCCTCTCTCTTAAAGAATAATACCTCAGTCGCCGGTGAGAATTTCCTCGAGCCCCTCGCTCTTCGATTTGCCGATTACTACATCACGCTCGCTGGTCGTTGTTTTGAGCCCCGGCGGCACTGTCAGATCGAAGTTTCCTGTGCTGGGGTTCTTCTTGACGAAAAGAGTGCTCAGGACCCGGGCCGGATGCTTGCTGGTGAAGTAGAGCTGGTCCGCTTTATAGGGCTGCTTGGGGCGCTCCCGGATAAAGACCAGGGGAATCCCGTCGGTGTAGGGGACATTGTAGAGCTGCTGGAGGATCTTGCCGGCTTTGCGGTCGGGCATGCCGGTATCGGTGACTATGTAGTAACCCTGGTTGGTTACCATGCGGTGCTTGCGGGCGGGCAATCCCATATGGGGTTCGGGGAGAGGTCGTTTGAGGACCATGCTGTTCTGATCGCCGGCTCCCAGTATAGTGAGGGAGGCGAGACCGGTTTTCATGAAAGAGTCGAAAGACTGTTTGAAGACCTTTTTTCTCTTTGTGCTGTAGATTGTCACCGACCAGTCGGGCCTGGAAGAGATCAGGGTGAATCCCATTATCCTGGCGTGGACTTTTATGCCATCCTGGCTCAAATAGAC
>JAGQHH010000343.1 GCA_020431945.1 Cyanobacteria bacterium HKST-UBA02
TCTGACTTGCCTGAGCGTAATTGCGCCGGGTCTCTGTCTCGAGAACAAGCCCCCCGGCGCCTTCAAATTCATGCAAACCGACCTGACCTCAGGACCCCTGATTGTTCTGGTCTCGGAAAATTTCATCTCCATGAGCTATCCGAATTTGCACCTGGAGTATCGATGCCTGGGAAAAGAGGGCAAGCTCGTTGCAATCAATACCAAGTTTCGCCGGGTAAAGGCGCAACCGTATGATCACTGGCGCCTGACAGTCCAGAAAGAGCCCCTGGTGGTCCGGGGCACTGCCCAGAAGCATCCGACTACGAGGTTCGGGCTCCAGGCAATGGAAGTGATCTATCCGGTAAAACCAATGGACTCAGTGGTGTCCAAATCCGAGTTCTTTTATCGAAACGGCGCCAATCGGTCCCTGGAATGCAACCGCCTCGAGATTACCCAGGCGAAGCTGCCGATAGACCTGAGCCGCCAGCAACTCGACTTTCTCAGATGGGAATATGGTGTACCGCAGCTCGAGGGAATTCTCCTGCGCAGGGTAGATGTCTTCAAGAACGGGAAGCGCCACACCGCCGTCGATACCAATGCCATGGTTCGCGCGCCGGTCCCCATCTCCGACCAGGAAGTTCCGTCCGGATACACCAGAGTCCACAAACTTTCGGAGCTGCGCGGAGAAGACGAAATGGCCAGGGATTTCGCGAACATGATGGGCGATATGATTCTCGATCCGGCACCGAAGAAAAAAAACAATAAAAAATCAAACCGGAAAGGTGATCGAAAATGTCGTTCCCTTCCCGGGCTCGCTTTGCACTTGTATAGATCCGCGGTGATTGTCCACCATGGCTTTCACGATTGCCAGCCCGAGACCGCTGCCTCCGTCTTCGCGACTGCGCGACTCGTCGACCCGGAAGAAACGATCGAACAGGCGCTCCAGATCGGCCGGAGTGATGCCGATACCGGTATCAGCGACGGTGACCACCGCATGATTGCCGGACCTGGTCAGTCCGACGGTGACCGAGCCGCCACTTTCGGTATACATCAGGGCGTTCTTGAGAAGATTGGAGAATATGATCTCCAGGGACTGTTGATTGCCTTCGAGCTGAACAGCCTCGATGGACTCGGCTTTGAGCTCCACTCCCTTGTCCTCGTACAGATCCGCGAACTCTCCCAGGACCTCCCGAATTAGCATATCGAGAGAGAGAGTCTTCATCTCCAGGGGAGCCGAGCCCTGCTCGGTCTTGGTGAGCAGAAGCAGGTCCGCTACGAGGTTGCGCATACGCTCCGCCGAACGTTGTACTCGCTTGAGGCGGTCCAGCGACTGGGGCTGCTCTTCCAGATCCTGCTCGAGGATCTCCAGAGACGCCTGGATTACCGCCACCGGAGTTTTCAGCTCGTGACCGGCATCGCTGAGAAATCGTTTTTGCAAGTCATAGGTCTTTCGCACCGGTTTGATCGCGATTCCGGCGAACCAGTAACCGCTCAAGCCCAGGGCGAGAATCAGAACCGGACCGAGCAGAACAGCGGCATCGAACAGCTCCTGGACCACCTGGTCCCTCAGGCTCGTATCGACCTGGACTTGAAGATAACCCACGGTTTCGCCGTCGAGGACGATGGGGCTGGACATGGTACGAAATCGCTCGCCCCCGGACACCAGCTCGCTCTCTCCCTCGATAAAGGTCTCCACCCCCGGTGCGCCATAGGCGGACGCCAGGGTGCGGTCGCGATGCCAGAGCTGGATCGAGATGCGTTTGTGCACCATGGACACCGCGCTCTGGTCCCCGCGGAGATGAAGATGGTCGCCGTTCACAGCCACAGCCCCCCTGGCCACATCGGCAAGCTCGCGCAAGCGCTCGTCCATGATCTCGGTGAGACCGTGGCGAAAAAGGGCAAGGGAAGAAAAGGCCAGGACGACATAGACTGAAAGCGAGAGCAGCATGAACTGCCCGGCAAGGACCAGTCTCAGTCGTTTGAACATCAGGAATTGAACCGATAACCGAGACCGTGAACCGTGCTGATCCGCTCTTTGTCATCCAGCTTCTTTCGCAACCCGCGGATATAGGTCCTGATCGCTTCCGGCGAAGCTTCGGTGTCGGACTCCCATACACGAGTGAGCAGGGTATCAGCACTGAAGACAGTATCAGGATGCCGCATGAAGAATTCCAGCAAAGCGAACTCTTTCGGCTCGAGATGCACCGGATTACCGGCACGGCTGACTGTGCGAGCCTGGGGATCGAGGAGGATATCGTGACAGGAAAGCGAATTGGTCTTGCCTGCCGAAGTCCGCCGGAGAAGTGCCCGCACCCTGGCGGAGAGCTCTTTGAGCGAAAATGGCTTGCAGAGATAATCGTCGGCTCCCGAATCGAGACCGGTCTCGCGATCGTCGATGCTCGTACGGGCCGTTAACATAAGCACCGGCGTGGTGCCTCCCCGGGACCGATAAGTGCGACAGATATCGACACCGGAAAGACCGGGCAACTGCCAGTCCAGAATAATCAGGTCATACTCAGCGACATGCAGTGTATCCGAGGCGATCTGACCGTTGTCCAGGACCTCCACCAGATACTTCTCCCGGGAAAGCCATTCCTTGACTTCCACGGCCAGGTCGGACTCGTCTTCCACCAGCAAAATCTTACTCATCTCAGCCAGGCGCCTCCTCTTAGCCGCCATCCATTATGCCATGCTGGCAAGCCACGTATAGGGCGACCCCCTCGACAACCGCCTTCCTCACCGCCGCATGCTGGTTCCTGGTAAAATCGTGGCTTGTTTCGATGGTCTGGATATCCTGCCGATGCTGCTTACCAATAGACAATCCGGGTTGAAATGAGCACCGGGCTTCAGCGCGCTGCAAAAGATCGCCTTCGCTGGACACCGCTTCTGTCGCAGCTAACCGACGAGCAATTCGCCTCTCTGGTGGATTCAGCGCGGATAGTCGATCTTCGCCTGGGCGAAACGGTCGCTTTCGAGCCTGGTGAAGCGCTCTCCATCCTGGTGGAGGGCCGCCTGCGCCTGGTGGCGGACAACGACCAGGGCGCCGAGACCACGGTCTGTACTTTCAAGAACCGGGGCTCTTTCTGGACCGGGACTCTTCTGAAAGACGTTCCGGCGCCCCATGCCTCGCTGAGAGCTTCGGAAGACAGCACTTATTTGAGCCTGGACGAAACCCAGATGGAAGCCCTGGCCGGCTCCTGCCCGGAGGCGCGGGAGACCGTGGAGCGCGAGTCTAGGGTCCTGGGGCTCTACGCCAGGCTCCGAGACACCGGACGTTTCAGCAATGTCGATTTCGACTTGCTCAAGCCCTTTTTGCTCGCCGGTCAGACGGAGCCTTTCAAAGCCGGCGATCGCTTCCCTGAGAGGCGCGCCACCGACGGTCTCTTCATCCTCATAAGCGGAGCCGTGGATGCCGAGAAGAACGGCTCGACAAACAGACTGAAAGAAGGCGACTGGTTCTCTCGCGGCAAAATCTTCCCCAGCCGGGAGGACGGCAACGAGAACATCATCGCGGTGGAATCCGGCGAGGGGCTCTGGCTCCCGGAGCCTGCCTACCGTGATATCAGGCAGGCCATGCCCGAGATCGCCTCCGGTTTCGACGGCGTCATCCTGGGAGCGTCCGGGGCGCATAGAAGATCCGACGTTCTGGCACACCTCGAAGACCCCGGGCGAAGGGGCGACACTAGCGCCGCTGCGGAGCCGCGGCCCGCCGCCGAAGAGGACACGGTGCCGAAATTGCGGCGCTATCTGCACAAGTATCCGGTGGTCTACCAGCCCAACGAGCTCGAATGCGGGATCACCTGCCTGCATATGATCTGTCTCTTCTATGGCAAGAAAGTGAGCCTCAGCCAGCTCCGGGACATGTGCGAGATCGGGCGAAGCGGCACGAGCATGCTCGACCTGGCCGAAGCTGCCGAACAGCTCGGCTTCATGACCCGGGGAGTGCGCACCACCTATGGTGGTCTGATGAAACTAAAGCCGCCCCTCATTTGTTTCTGGAAACAAAATCACTTCGTTGTCCTCTACGAGATCAATGCCAACGAGGCCATCATCGGCGACCCGGGCACCGGGCTCGAGAAGATCGACCGGCAGACTTTCACTCGCGACTTCTCGGAGCACGCCCTGGAGCTTACGCCCTCCCCGGAGTTCGGCCAGAATATCGAATCGAGACCATTCCTCTCTACTTTCCTGCCGATCATCGAGCCGCATCGAGCCCTGGCTCGCGACATAGTCGCCTCCAGCATCGTCTACCAGGTGTTGATGCTGGTTACCCCGATATTCACCCAGGTCGTCCTCGATCAGGTCATCGTCCATCAGGACCTGGATATGCTCACCATCATGCTCATCGGTATGCTGCTTTTCACCCTGCTGATGGCGATCATGGGCTTCATCCGGCAGTTTTTGCTCGAGTACCTGGCCCTCAAGGTCGATATGTCGCTTTTCTCGGAGCTGTTCAAGCGAATGCTCGGTCTGCCCTTCACCTTCTTCGACAAGCACTCCACCGGCGACCTTCTCACTCGTTTCGGCGAGAGCTCGGCGGTGGTGCAATTCCTCGCCGGTCATGGCGCCCTGGCGGTGCTCGACCTGATCATGGCGGTGCTGTTCCTTCTCTTCGTCTTTTTCTACAACATAACGTTCGGCATCATCACCACCATCTATGTGCTCTGCCTGACGGTTCTTGTGGCTTGCTGCATGCCCTATCTGAAACGTCTGAGTCAGCGCGCCTACGACAAGCAGATCGCCGCCGAGTCGTTTCTCGTGGAAGCGATAAGAGGGATCGAGCGAGTCAAATCCGCGGCGGCCGAGAGGCGTACACGCTGGAAATGGGAGCTCCTTTTCGTGGACAAGCTCAATGTCCGCTTTCAAGAGTCCGTGGCGAACAGCGCCGTTTCGGCCATGGTCCACCTGGTACAGGTGGGCGGCCAGGTCGCCGTTCTCTATATAGGCGCCCATATGGTGATCGACAAGTCCCTTTCCATCGGGCAGCTCATGGCGGTCAATATGCTGGTTGCCATGATCGCCAATCCTTTCGTGCGCCTGGCCGAGCTCTCCTACGCTTTCCAGAATGTCAGCGTCGCCCTGGAGAGGCTCTCGGACGTGCTCACCGCAAAGCCCGAGGAGCCTGATGCGGCCGGCAAGATCCACACAGGTCGAGTGGAGGGCAGGGTGCGCTTCGAGAAAGTCACTTATCGCTACCAGGGCAGAGAATCGGTGAACGCCCTCACCAACGTCTCCTTCGAGGCGGAGCCCGGGCAGATGATCGGTATCGTTGGACGCACAGGCTCCGGAAAGACCACCCTGATCCGTTTGATCCAGGGTCTCTACCTGCCCACCGAAGGACGCATCTATGTAGATGGCAACGATCTGGCCAGGATGGCCCTGAGCAACTACCGGCAACATATCGGCGTAGTCAGCCAGCACGATTACTACTTCCGCGGCACGATCAGGGAGAACATCGCCTTCTACCGGCCCGATGCCACCATGGAGGAGATAGTCCGGGCCTGCACCGTCTCCGGTGCAAATGAGTTCATCTCGGCGCTTCCCTCCAGCTACGAAACCGTCCTCACCGAGGGCGCCGCCAACTTCTCCGGCGGTCAGAGACAGTGCATGGCGGTGGCCCGGTCCATCCTGCACCATCCATCGGTGCTGATTTTCGACGAGGCGACCAGCGGCATGGACTCCGAGACGGAGTCTCGAATCCAGCATTGCATGGAGACCCTGCGCTCGGACTGTACTATGTTTGTCGTCGCCCACAGACTCTCGACCATCCGATCCGCCGATCTCATCCTCGTCATGGACAGGGGAAGCATCGTCGAGACCGGAACCCACGAAAGTCTCCTCCGGGAGAAAGGGCTCTATTACTACCTCTGCCAGCAACAATCCCTGGTCTGAATGCGCAACCGGTCACGAAGCAAAAGCTCTCTACTGCCCATCGCGATGGCGGTCTTTCTCTGCCTGGCCGGGGCGCCCATTGCCGAAGCTTCCTCGACGGCACAGCCGGAGCGCCGTCCTCTGCCTGCCGAGACCGGCACGGATCACGCCGCCAATGCCAGCCTCGATCTCGGTCCTTTCCGCATGCACAGGTCGCTGCCCAGACCGGGGCAGGGTCGCCTGATCAAACTGGAAGCCTCCTACGATGAGAGCATCGCCCTCAAAGATGTGCTCATCGAGACCATGCGGCACAATCTGCCGATTCGCATCTCGAAAGAGAGCTGGAACTACCAGAAGTACCAGCTCTTCGCCGATCTCTCGCAGTTCCTGCCGAGCTTCAATATCGGCTATAACATCACAGGCTCCCTGATCGGACCGGGCCATATCGGCGCCAACGCCAAGGTTTTCTCCACCCAGATTACTTATCCGGTCTTCCAGGGGGGCAGCGTCCTCTACAACAGCCTCGCCCAGTACTATCGCAATGTCGGCTGGCACCACGCCTATCAGTCCACCATCAACGACGCGCTTCTCGACGCCTACAACAAATTCAGCGACCTCGCCCTTCAGGACGCCATCCTGCGGATCCGCGAGCATGCCCTGGCGCTTTCTTCCATGAGGCTGGATCTCAATACCGCCATGTACGAGGCCGGCACCGCTACCCAGTTCGCCATCATGCAATCACGCACTCAGCTCGCCCTGGATCGGGAAGCCTACTGCCAGCAGCAGATGGCCACCCGGCAGGCGGCTCTGGAGCTCGCCTATGTGATGAACATGCCCATGGCCATCAATCTCATCCCCCGGGAGCCTGTGCTGAAAGAGTCGGATCTCTTTCCCGACCGGGAGAAGCTCTCGATCAACGACTATGTGAGCATGGCCGTGGACCGCCGCCCGGAGCTGAGACAGTATGAGATGTACCGGCTGGCGGCCGCCCGTACCGTCCAGACCGCTGCAGCAGGGCTCTATCCGGCAGTATCCTTTTACCATAGCTATGCCGACACTTCGGTCACCGCCAGCGACAGCTCCGATTCGGCGTCCACGACCCTCGAGAATGCCGGTGTCTTCACTGGCGATACCAGAAACTTCCAGCTCGGTTTCAACCTCACCTGGTCCCTCTCCAATATGGGACTGCTCAACACCGCCAATGTCGTCTCGGCAAGAGCCCTTTCGCGCCAGGCGATGGTGCAGGCCAATCAGGAGCTCGTCCAGATCATGCAACAGGTTCGCACCGGATACGATGCCACACAGATCGCCCGGGAGAGGATCGACTCGGCGGCCTATGCGGCTGATTCGGGGCGGGAAGCTCTGAGGCTGGCTCATTTGAGGCTCAAGACCGGTCTCGGCACCAACCTCGAGCTGATTCAAGCCCAGCGCTCCTATATCGATGCGGTGATTTCCAAAGCCCAGGCGATCACCGCCTCGAACAAAGCCCAGGCGGCGCTTCTCCACTCCACCGGGCTGATCTCGGTGGACACCCTGGTGGATGGTTACACCGGGGACAAAGAGCCCCCTGCCAAAAAGCACTCCTTATTCAAGTTCTGACCATGAGTGGTATGAGTTCATCGATCTCGACAATCGCCGCCCTCTCAATCTTGCTGACCGTGTCGGCCTCTCAGCTCGCCTTCCCGATTCGGCCTGTCCTGGCTGCGGATCAAGAACCTCGAGCGATTCCCCGCAAGCCTCTGCCGCCCGAAATCGATCTAGAGCACCGGGACAATGCTGCCATGGAGATCGCCGATCTCTATCTGGGTCCTGAAGACTGGCGATCCGGACAGACGATCAAGCTGGAAGCGACCTATAACGAGGCTCTCAGCCTGAAAGACGTGCTCGAGCAGGTAGTGGCGCACAATCTGCCGATCCGCATCTCGAAAGAGAGCTGGCAGTATCAGAAAGGACAGCTCTTCGCCTCGATGGCAGGCTTCGCACCCAGCTATTCGCTCTACTACAAAAAAACCGGCTACACGGTCTTGCCCAACACCCGAGCGCCCTCGCAATTGTTTTTCAGCGAAGTGCGTTATCCGGTCTTTCTCGGCGGCGCCGTCCTCTACAAGACTCTGGGTCAGACCTACCGGAACAGTGCCTGGCGAAACGCCTATCACGCCACCATCGACGATGCGCTTCTGAACGGCTACAAACGATACTCGGACCTGGTTTTGAACACCATGCTCCTGAGGATCAGGACCAAATGAGTGCGGCTCGCCGAAGCCAATCTCCGGCTCAATGAAGCCATGTATCAGGCAGGCACCGCCACCCAGTTCAATATCATGCAATCCCGCAACCAGCTCGGGACCGAAAGAGAAAAGCTATCATCAGCGAAGCTCGCCACCAGAACCGCAGCAATGAACCTGGCTTTCGTCATCAACTGTCCCATGTCGGTCAATCTCATGCCCAGAGTCGCATCACTCAGTGAAGAAAGAATCATCGAGCCCGGGCTCAAAGTCGATCATTTCCTGGAAGCGGCCCTGCAAAAACGCCCGGAGCTGCGGCAATACGAGCAGTTTCGCCTGGCCGCCGCCCGTACAGTGCAGACTGCCGCAGCATCGCTCTATCCATCGGTATCGCTGTTCACGGCCTACACAGCCGCTGCCTCGGGGATAAGCATCCCCGCCAACGAAGATGATCTCAATGGTGTCGCCGCCGCCGAGGTCGCCCAGGCCGAGGAGAACATCGGAGTGGTCACCAATACCGCCCTCGATCAGACCGCCAGTTTCAGCCCCGGCTATAACAACACCGCCAAGGAAGGCGCCAATACCCTCACCGACGTAGTGGCGGGAAGCGGCGGTACTCCCATAGCCAACATCCAGGGCGGCAGCCTCGTAACCTCAGGAGCCGTCAAGCCGATATTCACAGCCAGCAGCCTCACCGGCGCCCCGTCCACGTCCAACATCCAGGGAAGCGACACCGCCGGCGCCGGGATCTTTCCGGGACGGTCGCGCAACTTCCAGAAGGGCATGAACCTGAGCTGGTCCCTGAGCAATATGGGACTTTCGCCGGTGGGCTCGGTCTTGAGCGCCAGGTCTCTCTCCCGGCAATCCTCCATGCAAGCCAACCAGGAGCTTCTCCTGGTCCTCAAGCAGGTACGAGCCGCCTACCTGAACACCATCATCAGCCGCCATCGAATCGACGCCGCCGCCCAGGCCGCCGGCTACGGACGCGAGGCGGTGCGCCTGGCGCGCCTGCGACTCAAAGCGGGGGTGGGGAGCAATCTCGAGCTCATTCAGGCCCAGAACGACTATATCTCGGCTCTCATCGACCAGGCCGGGGCAATCGCCGGCACCAACCAGGCTCAGGCTCAGCTCCTGCACGACAGCGGGATCATCTCGGTGGAAAGCCTGACTGCTAACGGACAGTAAGGGTAAGAGAAGCGCGATTGTCCTGATAATAGAAATCCCGGACCGGCACCGCGATGGTGGCGCCGGCAGGCAGCTTGCCGGCAAAGAAAATAGCGCCTTCGGTGCTGTCGCCGGGATAGAGCACCCGCTTGCCGAACCGGGAAAAGAGCTTTTCACGGCGCTTCTCATCATGCCCGTAACGCCCCCTGACACTGCCGCGCTGTATGGCCCGATCTTTGATAGCCGGCACCGCACCGACAGTAGTGGCGGCCTGGACCGCCGCCGAGAGGTCCTTCAGATACTTATGCCTGGGACTGTCGGGAAGATCGATGGCTGCTTCGATCCGCTCCATCGGCAAACACTTCTCATCGCCACCGGCGCGCCGGACGACGCTCTCGTCACCAAGCACCTCCACAGTAGCCTGAGACTGGTTCGTCACTTTCACCATCACCGCCACGAAAGGCCTGGCCGCGAGCCCGGCATCCTCGATAGACGCCGAGAGACCACCCGTAACCACGTCTTGAATGGGCACCGGGCCAACTTTCCGGGGACTGAGAAAACTGTCGATGTCGTCGGACACACCGGTCTCGGCAGGCGTCATCGGCACGGCAGGGGTCATTCGAAGAGCAGGGGCATCTTGCTCTTGAGCCCGAACAGACGGGTGCGCGAAACCAATTGCCATGGCTGTCAGAAGAAAGCAAAGAATTCTGGTAGGCGATACTCTTGAAAGCGATATTCTTGCGCTCATGGTCTCGACTTGCTGGTGATTAACGCCGGACATTCTATGATATCGTGGATTGCGCTTGCAATTGCAGGCGGCACTGGCAAATGAGGAATATCCGGTGGACAACGAGGTGCTCCAGGAAGGCGATTTATCCCAGGAGGGCGAGGGGCTCCCGGAAGGCGAGACGCTCTTGCGGGTCGGCGAAGACTACCTGGAAACAGGGGATCTCATCCGCTACCTGCGCCTTACTCTGAACTGGCCGGTGATTCAGGGGCTGGTCAAGCGCACCCTCATCGAGCAAGCTCTGGACGACCATGACATCGAGGTCGAGGAAGAGTCCCTGGAGGCGCGGGTCGAGGAATTCCGGGCCGAGCGCGGGCTTCTTACCGCCGCCGAGACCGAAGCCTGGCTGGCGGAGCGGAGCCTGACCACCGATGATCTATACGATCTCTGCGAATTCGCGGCCGGGGAAGAGCTTCTCAAAATGAAACTTTTCGATGATGAAAAGGTAAGGGAACGATTCGTCTTCAAACGCTCGGACTACGACCGGGTGGAGCTCTATATGATCGAGGTCAAGAGTGAAGACAAAGCCAGGGAGCTGGCAGCCCTGGTCAGAGATGGCAAGAGCTTTTTCGAACTGGCGCGCCAGCACAGCGAAAATGATGAAACCCGGAAGCTCTGCGGCTACTCCGGGATCTGCACCCGCTCGTCCCTCAGGCCGGAGCTCGAGTCTCGCATTTACGGAGCCGAGCGCGGAGACGTGCTCGGTCCTGTGAAAAGCCTGGGCAGCCACTATCTGATCCTGGTCGAGGAGTTCCATCCGGCTGAGCTCGACCAGACCACGGTCGAGACAATCAGAGACGAGCTCTTTTCGCTCTGGACCAGAGAGCTCTTTGAAACAGGCGATATCGAACTCTGCGTATAATTGATTCGGTTATTCAGGTCCATGTTTTGAGCCAAGATAAATCCGACAAAGTCCTAGCCGTTTCTCCTGCGTTCAAGGCGGACGAAGCAGACAGCGCCGAACGAACCATTGCCGATCTCCGGATCGAGAGATTCGAGATGCCGGTGAATCTAGCTCGCCGAGCGGGCTACGGGCTGGGAATCCTGGTCCTGATCATCTTCCTCTGGGCGGCCTTCGCCCCGGTGGACATCATCGCCCGCGGCCCCGGTCAGCTCGAGCCTTATGGCAAGCCGAATCACATCGAGTCCGAAGTAGAAGGACAGATAGACGAGATAGAAGTAAAAGAAGGCGACCACGTCACGAAAGGTCAGAAGCTGCTTTTGCTCAATTCGGTGATTCTCAGGAGCCGCCTGGACGAAGCCAGGATGAAGCTCAGACAAGCCAAAATCAAATACGATCAACTCGACCAGGGTAAAAAGGGACTCGAGAAAATCAT
>JAGQHH010000344.1 GCA_020431945.1 Cyanobacteria bacterium HKST-UBA02
CTGATGCATTTCGGAGGCTGGGAGAATATGGTGGCCGAGTTCACCAATCCCGGCTTCTCGCATGTCTGGATGGAGATGGGCTCCGATCACAACAAACTCGGTGTGGACTGGATCGGTCTGGTATCGGGTCTCGGATTCGTGCTCTCTTTCGGTTACTGGTGCACGGACTTTCTGGTGATCCAGAGGGCCCTGGCCGCTCGCGATGTCCGTTCTGCCCAGCGCACTCCGCTGGTGGCGGCTTTCCCCAAAATCCTCTTTCCATTTATAACCGTGATTCCCGGACTGATAGCCATCGTCATGATCCCCTCTCTGGGAGAAAACCTCGGCGACAAGTCCTACAATATGGCGCTGCCTCTTCTGATCGGCTCCATGTATCCCAATGGCATGCTCGGTGTGGGCCTGGTCGCCCTGCTCGCCAGCTTCATGTCCGGCATGGCGGGCAATGTCACCGCATTCAATACCGTCTGGACTTATGATATCTACCAGAGCTATATCGCCAGAGATCGCTCGGACAAGCATTATCTCTGGATGGGGCATGTGGCCACTGTGGTAGGTATCCTTCTCAGCATTTTATCTGCTTATCTCGTGATGGGCTTCCCGACCATCATGGAATATATGCAGATGATTTTCTCCTTTTTCAATGCTCCCCTTTTCGCTACTTTTTTCCTGGGGATGTTCTGGGCCCGTTGCTCTCCCTGGGGTGCCTTTGTCGGGCTTCTGGCGGGCACTTTCGCAGCGGTCGGGCATTATTTCCTGAGCGAGGCTGTGAAGATCGCGCCGGAATTCCTGCCGGCATATTTGAGCCCTGCGGCTTCACTGATTGCGGATTTGAGACCGCATCTCTCCTACCACACGGTCATGGCCGGCAATTTCTGGCGGGCTACCGTGGCCTGGGTAGTCTGTTTCGTGGTCACCATTCTCGTCTCTCTGGTGACCAAGCCGAAGCCCAGGGAGGAGCTCGCCGGTCTTGTCTGGGGCGTCAAATCCCTCGAGCCGGCGCTGGCGAGGGAGAAAGAACCACTCTGGATGAACCCGTATCTGGTATCGCTCTTGCTTATTTCGCTGACAGTGGCACTGAATCTAATTTTCTGGTGAGTCTATGCTCGACGTAAGAAAACCAATCGCCTTTTTGTTCTTGCTCCTGGGAGCTCTGCTCTTCGGATACGGGCAGATTTTTCAGGATTTCGTCGCCTGGAAGATTCCGAACGGCGAAGTCCCTCTGAAGCTCAACGTGCCCTGCGGACTTTTCATGTTCCTTTTCGGAGTGATCATGTGGCAGCTCGCTCGCTACAGTGAGATCAAAGAGCTCGAGAAAGCGATCAAGGATAGAGAGGAAGAGTTGAGCCGGGCTGGAAAGCTGGGCTCGGAAGAAGCGGATCAGGAAGAAGAGGAAGAAGAGAAGAAAGACGAAGAGCAATCCGAAGAAGCAAAGGATGAGGACCCGGAAAAAGGCTCCGGCTCTTGACAAGCGAAGGGCGGATCTTAACCGTCAGGGCTGATTAATTCGCAGGGATCGCGCCTTTACCGGCTTGCAATCTTAACCTTAATCATGTTTTTATATTCTCGACCCTGCTGAAAGGGTTTTCCCTCCTTCTCTTTGCCGAGTCTCCCGTGAATCGTAAAGGCTTTTTCATTGCGACAATCGCCGGTTTGCTGCTGGCTCTCAGCCTGGTGCTCTATATTCGCGGTCTCAGCGCCGAGGAGGCCTGGCTCTTCGAAGAATATGCCGGTATAGCCATCCTCTGTCTGATCGCCGTGGCGGGATTCTCGATCATTTCTACTTTCAGTCTGGCAGAGCTCATCTTCGGGCTCATGGAGCAACGCGCAGACAATCTCCTGCACCGGGGCTCCACCGATGCAGCCCGTCACTGGTACGAGCGCTGTCTGGTGCTGGACGATCGCCTGCTCAACAACACCATGAAACGCGTGGTGATCATGGGCAAGCTCGCCAGAGCCTATGACGATCTGGGCAAGAGCAAGCTCGCCAGGCGTATGGACGATGTGGCAGCCAGTGTCCGGGCCGGCAATCCCGAGCCTCTGGGCACCCTGCACCGGGGTTCTTCTTTCAGCGAATCCATCAAGGACAGCTGGCTCTACAAGTATGCTTTCGCCATTCTATTCGGCACAGTCGGTCTCGGTTACGGATTAATCGGAAATGTCCAGACCGGCTGGATTATTCTCCTGGTGGGCTCGGCGATCAATATCTACTGGCTTCACGTAGACAGCCAGGACGCCTGACCATCAAGCTTGCTTGGCGCGCTTTCTCAGTCTCGCCAGAAAGTGATTACGCACTTTCACCGCCTTGATATGGATCGGCTTGCCTTTTTCCAGCAGGTGCTTGAGCACCAGATTCGATGCCTGGAAAATCGCCGCGTCCAGATCCGGTTTGCCGTCCCTGCCGAGAGCCTGCCAGACCGGCTCGGTGAGCGCGTCCGGGCGTGAAGCCTCCAGGGCGTCGGCCAGGTAGACGACTTTCGAGATTTTGCACATGGAAGTGGAGCCCAGGGTATGCTCGGCAATCGCACTGAGGACGTCCTCATTCTCGATGCCGAAGGCTTCCCTGACTGTGAGCGCCGCCACGGGACCATGCAGGATGTGAGGATTGTCCTTTTCCTGTTTGCCGATTTTGAGACCGAGCCGTTTCGATTCACGAAGGAGATCGTCGTTCTTGATCTCTTTGCAGGCATCATGCAGGAGGCAGCATAGCCAGACCGGATAGGGATCGATGCCGGCCCGGGCGCTGATCTGCTCGCCCACCAGCATGACGCCCTGTATATGATCGAAGCGTTTCTGGCTGACTCTGCCTTTTACCCATCGCTCCAGGAGCTGATTCTCGAGCTCCGCTGGAATACCTTCGTAGGTCTCAGTCATCGGTAATCTCGGCGACCTGGAAATAGCCCTTCTTCTTGATCAGGTCGTTGACAGAAGGGGGCACCATATATAGCACTGTCTTGCCGAGACTGATTCGCTCCCTGATATTGGAGCCCGAAATGGCGATTCCCGGGAAATCCACTGCTTCGATAACCGCCTGGGGAAATTCGTCCGCGATCGAAACCGGCTCGACCCCGACTCTTATGAGAGGCTCGTCCTTCTCATAGACATAACGCAGCCTGGGAACGATGAGGATCCGGCAACGGGAGAGAAGCTCGTCGACCCGATGCCAGTCTCTGAGCTGGTGGAGATTGTCGCCGCCGAGGATCAGATTGATCCTGGCCTTTCCACTATAAATAGTGTCGATTTCCTCGACGGTGTTGATCGTGTAGGACGGACCATCTCTTCGCAGCTCAATGTCGGAAGCCTCGAAAGCGGTATTGCTTTTGATGGCAGCCTCCACCATCTCGTGTCGGGCCCAGCCGTCCAGGAGCGCGTCCCGACGATGAGGTGGGCAGGGGCTTGTGACGAAAATAACTTTCTCCAGGGCGAATTGATCCCGGGCGCATTCGGCAATCAGAAGATGACCTACATGCACAGGGTTGAAAGTGCCGCAGAATAATCCGATTTCCCGCTCGTATTGGTTTTCTCTCAACGGTCCTCCACTAGTTTTCAGGCGCTGGTTTCATTGCTCTGCCCGCCCGGTCTCTGTCTTGTATATACTCTTGGCAGCCGAGCTCTCAAGCGGCATGCCAGCTCATACGTTATCGTATCGAGGCGGCCGGACCAGTCGGACAGCCTCTCCGGAACCGTGCCGATAAGGGTGATCACATCCCCTTCTTCGGCTTCCGGCACATCGGTTATATCGAACATCATCTGATCCATCGATATCAATCCGACCTGCTCTATAGATTTCCCGAAAATGCTCCCTCTCATATTGTTCGAGAGACGGCGGTCGACTCCGTCGGCATATCCTATCGGGATAGAAGCCAGGCGCGCTGACCGCTCCGCCGTCCAGGTCCCGTTATAGCCTGCCGCCTCGCCTTCGGGCACCACCCCTATATGGTTGATTCTTCCCCGTACCGACATGGCCGGTTTCAGATCCGTGGAGGCGGACCTGGGCTCGAGCCCGTAGAGATAGAGTCCGACCCTGACCATATCCAGGTGGAATTGCGGAAAGAGTCTGGTGGCTTCGCTGGATGAAAGATGAACCGGTACCCCGGGATGGATGCTGTGCAATTTTTCGATTACCGGTTGGAAGCGCCGGAACTGCCAGGTGCTGGCCTCCTCGTCGGAGGCCCGGGCCAGGTGCGAGAAGACCGAGGACAGCTCCAGGGACTTTGCCGATTCCAGGTAGTCGAGCAAGTCGCCGGTGTCTTCCGGCATGATTCCGAGACGGTGCATACCGGTGTCTACCTTGATATGCACCCGGGCTACGGTGCCGGCTTTGGCGGCTGCTACCTCGATAGCCTTCGCCTGTCTTGTCGAGGCTATAGTAAGGTCGAGGCGGTTGGCAATGGCGTTTTCCACAGCCCAGAAGGGTGCCGGGCTCAATATAAGTATTCGTGATTCGATACCACTTTCACGTAATTGTGTCCCTTCATCAACCGAGGCCACCCCGAACCATTCGGCCCCGGCAGCCTGGAGAACCTCGGCCACGGCCGGGGCACCATGCCCGTAGGCGTCACTCTTAACAACCGCCATGAGGCTGCAATGCCTCTCCCTGCCTGCGATCCAGGACTTGACCATGGTGGCGTTGTGCTCCACCGAGCCCAGGTCGACTTCGACCCAGGCGTCTCTGAGATGCGATGAGAGGGAGTTCTGCCGAGATGAAACCATTAGGAATTTCTTGTCATACAGTGCATATAGTGGGCCTTTCACGCTAAACTTTATGCTAGCATTGCAACTCGTTTGGAATGTAGCCCTGCAAATGCAGGTCGCGCCTTAGATTCTGGTCTTGGCGTTCAACGGAAAAGGAAGACGAAAAGAGATTATCTCTTGTCTGAAACTGAAATAGCTGTTTCGGAATTTTCTTCAATCTTTCTTGGAACCAGGTCCACAATTTGGAGTCCCATTGGTATCACTTTGGTTTACGTCTACAAATGTGGGGTGGAAGAGCCTTGAACAAAGCTGAATTGGTTGATATCGTCGCTAAAGACGCCGGAACAACAAAAAAAGACGCCGAGCAAGTAATCAACAAAATGATGGAAACCATCATCAAGTCGGTTGCTGGCGGTGAAAAGGTTACACTCGTCGGTTTCGGAACTTTCGAAGCCAGACAACGCAAAGCAAGAACCGGCCGTAATCCTAAAACCAACGAGCCGTTGCATATTCCTGCCAAGCGCGTGCCCGGCTTCAGAGTCGGCAAGGAATTCAGTGAAGCTGTCAACAAGCGTAGATAACTACTCTTGAGCAGTTAAGGGGGACCTTTGGAGCTACCGAAGGTAGCAGTGATAGGATGCGGTAACTGGGGTAAAAACCTGGTTCGCAATTTCGCTCACCTGGGCTCCCTGGCATGTGTGTGTGACTCTGACCTCCAGAAACTCGAGCGGATGACGCAAGAGTATCGGGGGGTCAGGGTCACTACTAGCATTGAGGAGATGCTCGCCGACGAGGCTGTCACCGCCGTGGTGATCGCTACTCCCAGCGAGACTCACTTCGCCCTGGCCAAACAAGCGCTCCTTTCAGGCAAGCATGTCTATGTCGAGAAGC